>JAJZDR010000014.1 GCA_021805885.1 bacterium
ATTGAAAATTAAGTCCAGCTTATCTTTTCTAAGTTGCAATGGCAAAGATAAATGCATCCAAAAAAGTCTATTTTTTATATATTTGAATTTTATATTTTTGAAATTTGATTTATATAGATGATCTCCATCTAGATGGTCTTCATCTAGATGGTTTATATATACAGTGAAATTAATATTTGTATACTTATCAAACTCTTTTAGGATACTTAGGGTATAATTTTCAATCCCTGTTTCTTCCCTATTTAGTATATCTTTTGCTATTATACCTACATTATATTTATTCATTTGATCTTTGGTTTAGATTCTAATCCCTTGTAAATAAAGCATACTATATGAGACAATTATAGATCAATGTGAGGGTATAGCTCAATGGTAGAGCATCAGCCTCTTAAGCTGTTGATTCTGGGTTCGACTCCCAGTGCCCTCAAGTGATGCGCTAATTATATTTTAAATATTTAAAAAGCACCTAGAGAGATTCGAACTCCCGACATTCTCGTCCGAAGCGAGATGCTCTATCCAGACTGAGCTATAGGTGCAAATAATCGCTCTCGGCAGGATTCGAACCTGCACTCTTCTCCTTAGAAGGGAGTTGCTTTATCCATTAAGCTACGAAAGCATAATATTTATGGGGTAAATGGTGGGGTTTGAACCCACGACCTACCGCTCCACAGGCGGTCGCTCTACCAACTGAGCTACATTCACCATCAACTTCAAAGATCTCTTAATTCTAACATAAAATATCTGAAAAATTAAATTATAGAGATATATTCTCCCCTATTTTTATATTGTATGTATTTACAAATTTAGGTGTAACTTCTATCACATATTTTGAATTATATTTCGGATAAAGAATTTTACAATAAATTCCTGTGCATGGTTGTGCTTTGATTATTTGGTTAATAGTTAGATTATTTGATATAAACAGCATATCCAAAGGAATTAGAGTATTTGCCATCCAGAAAGGATGAATTTTATAGTTTTTAAAATAGAAAATCATACCTTTGGATCTAGATCCCAAGGATCCAGATCCTTGAGCTGTGGGCATAGTTTTTAAATACATTAATCCTGCATTCTGTTGTTTTTGTGTAGATGCTTCCATTAGGGATATATTTATTCCATTAATTTGCATTACCTTTGAAGATTCGGTTGATCTTAAATCGAATGCCTCAGTTTTAGTTATAACATTACCATCAGTATTTTTATCTACATACAGATTCCCATTTCTATATATAGATGTTGGTGGATTGGTTGTAACTTTATTAGATTTGTGATTTTGGTTTATATAAACAAGGAATAATACCACTAATATGACAACAAATGGTATAGAACTATATTTTGCAATTAAATAAAAAAATTGTCTATTTCCCATATATAATAGAGTCTATCACATATTTTGTATAAATTTGACAAAAAGTGTTTTTTACATTATCCTCTCATCATTGTATGAAGCTAATATTTATTTCTGGAGGTGTAATCTCTGGAATTGGAAAAGGAATAACTGCAGCATCTTTGGGATTGCTTCTTGAAAAGCAGGGATATAAGGTCTCCTTTTTAAAGTGTGATCCTTATATAAACATTGATGCTGGTACTATGAACCCAATAGAACATGGGGAGGTTTTTGTCACAGATGATGGATATGAAATGGATATGGATGGTGGTCATTATGAGAGGTTTATGGGAATATCAGTTTCAAAAGTTAATGCTATCACTACAGGTCAAATATATTCCAAGGTTATTCAAAATGAACGTAATTTAAAGTATGACGGTGCTTGTGTAGAAGTGATTCCTCATATACGAGATGAAATTGTTTCAAGAATAGGAGAAGCATATAACCATGACGAGATTTTAATAATAGAAATAGGAGGAACGATTGGTGAATATCAAAATGATATATATTATGAGGCTGAAAGATATCTAAAAAGGAAGTTAAAAGAAGATCTTTTACATATACATATATCATATCTTCCCGTACCAAAAAGTATAGGGGAAATGAAAACAAAACCCACACAACAATCTGTTATGCATCTTAATCAAAGAGGTATATTCCCCGATATAATTGTTGGAAGATCAGATTCACCAATTGATAAACTGAGGAGAAAAAAAATTGCGGTTGCAACTAATGTAGAAGAAGATTGTGTATTTTCAAATACAGATGTATCAAGTATTTATAAGGTTCCGTATAATTTTTATCTACAAAAATTAGATATAAAAGTATTGGATTTCCTTAACCTTAAATCTAAGGATGTTGATATGGAAGATTGGAAGGCACTTATATCTTCTATAGATACAGATTATAAAAAAACTATAACAATAGGGATGGTTGGAAAATATCATATGAGTGGTTCTTTTTCTCTAGAAGATGCCTATGTATCAGTTGTAGAATCGATTAAAATTGCATGTTGGAGTGAAAAAATTAATTTTAAAATAAAATGGTTAGATTCCGAAAATATCAATATGAAGGTTCTTAAAACTTGTAATGGAATTATTGTTCCAGGAGGATTTGGGAAACGAGGTATAGAAGGAAAAATTAAGGCAATTAGATATGCTAGGGAAAATAATATCCCATATTTTGGTCTTTGTTATGGTATGCAACTTGCAACAGTAGAATTTGCAAGAAATGTTATTGGTCTTAAAAAAGCTAATTCAGAGGAAGTAAATCCTAAAACTCCAGATCCTGTTATTCATATTATGCCTGATCAAGAAAAAAAATTACTAGTTAAAGATTATGGAGGAAGTATGAGATTAGGTGCTTGGGAATGTATTCTTTCAAAAAATACTCTAGTATATAAGGCGTACAAAAAAGATAGAATCTCAGAACGTCATAGGCACAGATATGAATTTAACAACAAATATAGAAAGGTTTTTGAAAAATCAGGGGTTGTATTCAGTGGTCTTTCACTAGATTCCAAACTTGTTGAGATAATGGAACTTAAAGACCATCCATTCTTTGTAGGAGTACAATTTCATCCAGAATTTAAATCAAAACCTTTATTTCCTCATCCTTTGTTTGTTGAATTTATTTCAAATTGTATAAAAAATAAAGGGGGTGAAACTCAAGATGATACTATCAGATAGAGATATATTAAATGAACTAAAAAAAGGGGATCTCAAGATAACTCCATTTACAAAGAATTCTATACAACCGTCATCTTATGACCTTCATATATCGTCTAAATTTTTAATTTTTAAAAACGCTAATACTCCATATATAGATGTTAAAGAAGATATAGATAATACAGAAATTGTGGATGTGAAAACCCATGGGTATTTTTTTCTACATCCTGGTGAATTTATACTCTCATCTACTCTAGAATATGTAGAAATACCAAATTATCTTGTGGCTAGAATTGAGGGTAAATCATCGTTAGGAAGGATTGGACTTATAGTTCATGCTACAGCAGGTTTTGTTGATCCTGGATTCCATGGTACTTTAACTTTAGAGATGACAAATTTAATAAACACACCTATAAAAATATATACAGGTATGAAAATATCTCAACTGGCATTTTTTACTATGACCTCCCCTTCCAAAAAACCGTATGGAGAGTATAATAATAAATATAACGGTCAAAAAGATCCAACTAAAAGTCATTATTTCAAAGATTTTATTAAATAAAAGTGAGAGATAAAGAAATAGAAGACCTTATTTTCAAAGAAGGTAAAAGACAGGATAATGTTATAGAGCTTATAGCTTCTGAAAATTACGTATCTAAAGATGTAAGGGAAGCTCAAGGTTCAGTACTTACTAATAAATATGCTGAAGGATACCCTGGTTCAAGATATTATGGCGGGTGTTTAGTTGTTGATGAAATTGAAAATATGGCAATCAGGAGGGCCAAGGAGCTCTTTAATGTGTCATTCGTTAATGTCCAGCCTAATAGTGGATCGGGGGCAAATTTAGCCGTATACTTTGCTCTTTTAAAGCCCAAAGATAGAATACTTGGGATGAGTCTTAAAGATGGAGGACATCTTACACATGGATCTAAAGTTAATTTTTCAGGGAAGCTTTTCAATTTTTCCTCCTATGGAGTAAACTCTGACGGATATATAGATTATGATGAAGTTTTAAAGATTGCTCAAGATATAAAACCTAAAATGATTGTTTGTGGGGCATCTGCTTATTCAAGATCAATAGACTTTAAAAAATTTAGGGAGATAGCAAATAATGTTCATGCATATCTTTTTGCCGATATATCACATATAGCAGGACTTGTTGCAACAGGACTTCATCAATCACCAGTTGATTATGCAGATATTATATCTACAACTACACATAAAACTCTGCGTGGACCAAGAAGTGCCATTTTAATGACTAATAAAGAAAATATATTTAATCTAATCCAAAAGTCTGTATTCCCTGGATTTGGGGGAGGACCCATGATTCATACTATAGCCTCGAAAGCAATCGCATTCAATGAAGCTTCTTTATCTTCGTTTTTAAAATATCAAGAACAAGTGCTTTTAAATTCTAAACATCTGGTGGATGCAATGTTAAAGAGAGGATTTAGTGTAGTATCAGGAGGAACTGATAATCATATGTTTGTAGTAGACCTTACGAATTTTAATATTACTGGAAGTGAGGCCCAAGATTTATTAGACTCAGTCAATATTGCTGTTTCCAAATCTACTATACCAAAAGATAGTAAAGGTCCAAATGTTGCAAGTGGTATAAGGATAGGTACTCCTTCGGTAACATCACGTTTTATGAGAGAAAGAGAAATGGAAAAGATAGCTGAATTTATACTAGATTCAATAAAAAATAGAGATAATATAAAAACACTTGGTAGAATTAAAGATAGTGTTATAAAATTAACAAAAGAATTCGCAATCCCAGATTACTATGAATGATAAAATTTTTGATGGAAAAGCAGAATCTTTAATTATAAAAAAAGAGGTAAAAGATTATCTTAAAAAAAAGAACGTATCACCTACTCTAGGAATAATACAAGTTGGTGATGATAAACTTTCAAAGATCTTTATTAGGGAGAAAATAAAATTTGCTAAAGATATTGGTGTTGCCGTTGTATACCATCAATTTGAAGAAGGATATCCATATCTTAAAGAAGAAATTGAGAGATTTAATGAAGATAATAATATTGATGTATTCCTTGTACAGCTTCCTCTTGTGGGATTAAACGATAAAACTATTCTTGATAATGTATCACCAACTAAAGATATAGACTGCCTTACATCAACCAACTATACTAAACTTCTATCAGGAAAGTATGCATACTCTCCTGGTGTTTATTATGCATTTTTATATATTTTTAAAAAATGTAAATTACCAAAATCAGCACATATTCTAGTTATAGGATCAGGATTTGTTGGATTTCCAATTTCTGACTATCTAATACAAAATAAATATAATGTTACAGTACTTGATAAATATGCAGAAAAAGGAGATATTTCAAATTTTTCAAAATTATCAGATATGGTGATATTTACAGCTGGGGTATCAAGTGTGATAAAAAAAGATGATGTGAAAAAAGGATCTTTTCTTATAAATATAGGCCAAAGTGCAAATTTTGATGGGAGTGTATCTGGAGGTATTGATGATGATTGTATAGAAAAATCTTCTTTTTTTGTTCCATCTAGAGGAGGAATAGGACCATTAACAGTTGCTATGTTATTTAAAAATTTATGTAATATTTTTTAGGATTTTTTCTATAATAATCTTACTTGCATTTCTTGGTAAATCTATTTTTTTTGTATTTTCCCTTTCTTGTAATTTCTTGAGTTCTATATTTAATGTATTAAAAGATAATGATGATTCGCTAATTATAGATATTGTATCAGAATATTTTCTTGCTATTTTTGCATTCTCATATTGTTCTCCAAAAGAACTTGAGGATATTGGTATTAATATTGCTTTTTTATTAAGTGTTAATATTTCATAAACAGTGTTTGCCCCTGCCCTACTTATTATTATATCTGTTTTTCTAAATACCTCTCCTATCTCATCTCCCCATATACCACGTCGTATTATATATCTTGCTTGCAGGATTG
>JAJZDR010000085.1 GCA_021805885.1 bacterium
CCTTTACCATTAAACCATCCTATATCAGATATCCTCCTTTCTCCTGATGTACGTATTATTAAATCAGATGAAGGTATCAAAGATCCACCATCCTTAAAATTATGAAAAGTAGATTCATCAATAGCAATATCCCTACCTAAAGTTCTTGACCTATTCATAATCCTTACAAGTTGATCCTCTCCACCAAAATCTATAGCTAAAGATAAAATTTTACCATTAAATGATTTTGTATGCTCTTCTACTAGTGTTATTACATTAAGTAGTCTTTGAGGGATTCTATCCTTCCTACCTATATGGATAAACCTTGTCTCTTCCTCTATCAACCTTTTTTCTAATCTAGTAATCATATATTCTAATATCATCATGATTCCCCTTATCTCTTTTTTATCTCTTACCCAATTATCTGATGAGAATGCCCAAAGTGTAATAGTCTCTATTTGATCTATTGTTTTTAAATCCTCAAGGATATCTCTTATCCTTTCTGCAGCAATTCTGTGACCCACAGTTACATTCTTCCCGTGCTCGCGTGCCCACCTTCCATTGCCATCAGGAATAATCAGAATATTCTGAGGAAATCTATCAATTGGTATTTGCTTTACCATAGTTATCTTATCTACCATATTTTTAAGCTATAGGATATATCTTATAATATTTTAATATTAAAACAGTATGAAAAGAACCCAGATCCGAGGATCAAGATCCAAAAACTTCATAAAACTAACTTTTTTATATATAATTGTATAAAGGATCAAGATCTAAATGAAAAAATTACTCTTTATATATGATCTTATTTATCCCTATCAAATAGGTGGAGTAGAACAGAGGATATACAATGTATCTACACACCTTAAAGACGAATACAATATACATCTTGTAGGGATGAAAGGCTGGGAAGGACCTGATACGCTAGTAAAAGATAAAATAACATACCACGCGATAACTTCACACTCTGATATATATAAGGCAGATGGAAATAGAAAAACATTAGAACCCATTATTTTTGCAATAAAACTTTTCCCATTTCTTTTAAAAAATAACTTTGACATTATAGAGATTGAATCTATGCCATACTTCCCTATCTTTACCCTCAGGCTTGCCCTATTATTTAAATTCCACAAACCAAAGGGTCTGGACCCAAGAGTTATCACTGTGTGGCATGAATGGTGGGATTTTAAATACTGGATAAAGTATTCTGGACTACTCTTTGGAAGTATAGGATTTGTAATACAGTATTTAGCATTAAAATTATCAATAAATATCATATCAATATCCAAACATACAAAGGAGAAGATAGAAAAATATAAAAAAGGAGAGATCGTAATAATCCCAAATGGAATTAGAGACAGTTTAAAAGAAATAAAGAATGAAAATATTAAGTACGATCTTTGCTATGCCGGAAGACTTGTTGATTTTAAAAATGTAGATAAAATAATAGAACTTGTAAAATATGCAAAAACAAAAAGTATAAATCTTAAAACCATAATAATAGGAGATGGACCAGAACTTCAAAATTTAAAGAATAAAGCTTTAGATCTTGATATCACATTCACAGGGTTTATCAAGGATAATAATGAAGTATTTAAATTAATAAAAAAATCAAAAATATTTATGATGCTATCAAAAAGAGAGGGTTTTTCTATAGTAACCCTAGAAGCTATGGCATTAGGACTACCAGTAATATGTTTCAATGGTGATGATAATGCGGCAAGAGATCTTATAGATGATAATAAAAATGGAATATTGACCAATCTTGATAGTAAAGCACTACTTCAGGCAATAGATAGAATAAATAAAAACTATAGTTATTACAAAAAAAACGCTCAAGATACATCTAATAAATTTTTATATAGTAAAATATCTAGTGATTTAAAAAATTACTACAATAAAATTAATTAATAATTTTTATAGATGCTCCTAGGAATTCAGATTTCATCAATTCTAATTTTAAAGGACACGCTTCTTACGTCTCGGCTAATTGAATAATGGCAGTGTAGAAATAGATTGTGTTGATTTAATAGGTTCATTTGATAATATTTTGATAAATATATAAAATTTGAATATAATGAAGAAGAACTATTAGAAAAACTTTCATGAAAAATCTTTTTAACCAAATAAAACAAACTATATTAAAAAGGAGTTCATCAGATAAATCAAATTTCTTAGACTATTCAGCAAAAGAAAGATTAGAAATTTTAGAAAAATCAGCCAAGGAGGCTAATAAAATGCAAAGAGAGCTGGTTGCTAGATATGATAAATTAACCAATAATTCTTTATAAAGTTTTTTACCTTAAATGATAGGAATATCTTTTATCTAACTAAAGCCTAAACAATGCGTCTTGGCTAATTGAATTCGTCAACACCCCCCTTTACTACTATCTGAAATTTCATTTAGAAATAAAAAGGATAACTGATCAATCACTAGGATTTAAAAATAAAGATGATCCTCAAAAAACAAAGATTATAGAGAAACATCTACACTACCTGTTTTATAAGCGACAAACTAGTTAGCGAAAATGATAAACAAATTTATTTATCTAATCACCATTTATAGTCCATCTTATCATTTGCACATTATTTTTTTTGAATCCATTCTTATCTTCAAAGGTTATGTTGAACCCATTTAAATGTATATCTCTTATATAATATTTAGAATCATTTTGTATATTGAAAAATGTAACACCAGTAGGGATATTTATCATATGAGTATCAAATTGTACCCATAAAGTGTATATTTTTTTCTTTATAGGAAGTTTCACATCTATCAATCCTGATCTAATAAGAATAACTTCTCCGCTAATAGGTTCTAAAAATTTAAAAGAATACTCCTTAAAAAAAGTATTTAAATTCTCAATACTAAGGAAATCCGTATAATATACAGTATTTGAAAGTATGTTGTCCTTTCCTTTCGTCTTTATTAATTCATTTATTTTGTCATATATTATGGAAATCAGTATTTTATCAATTTCTTCTATATTAGATGACATATATTTATTAATATCCATAAATCTGAGAATTGTTTCCTTTTTATTTTTAAAGTGGGCTAATGTGCTTGATATTCTTTCAACCTCCTTTTTTAATAATCTAACCCTTATTTCAAAATATTTGATATTCTGGCCTTGGTAATTGCAAAAGATAAAAGCATATATCATATTGGATCCTTCTATATTTTTTGTTATATCTTTGATTAGAGAACTCTCTGTATTTATTATGCTATAATTTTGTCTCAATAATTGATATTTTTGTTGAAAATCTTTAATGAAAAAGTTTACGTATTCCTTATTAATAAATAGATTTTCAATATCTACTCTTAAGTCATTGTCTGTAATTTCTAATATTTTTTTATCTAAGAAAGAGAAGATCTCTTTTGTGGTTGTGGGATTATCATAGATTTTAAGTATAAAGATAGATGGTTTAATATTATGTTCCATATACCATATTAAATCGTAAAAATCTCTTCCTTTTATTCTTACTCCAGTTTTTCCAACCTCAAATTTTCTGTCTCTACAGGCAATCATTTTAGAAGCCATTAAGCCTTCATCTTTTAGGCGTTTTATTACGATTGATCTATTATTTCTATTTATTATTGCGGGAATTATTATTTCTAATGTTTCACTCCCAGTTAATTTTTTGATTGATCTTATTAGTGTATATTCAACTTTGACTATAAGCACCCTCCTATCAGATAGATTATTTACAAAGCCTAGTTTCTCTAGAATATCTGGAAACTTTATATCTATACGTTGAGTTTCTGAGTTTTTAGATCTTTCAACAATTTCGAAATTAAACCCCAATTCTTCAACAGATAAACTCTTTTTTAGAAAGACAAGTAACTCATTTGCTGATGTATTTTTTCTAGATATAAAATCTAAATCTTCTGATAATCTTAAAAAATCGTCATCAAAACACAACGCCAAACATGTGCCTCCTATAAAAATAAAGTCAAAATTCTCATTTCTAAATATTTTTTCTAAGATTAACACCTGTAGGTAGGTTTTAAGCTTTTTCTCTAATAATTCATTAGCAAGATTTTGTTTTTTCAAGTTTGATATGAATATTTTAATTTTTTTAATTTCCATATTTTTCTTTAAATGTAATTAAAAGTTTTGAAATTCTCTTCATTTTTTCTAATTTATTTTTAACTGAAATTGCATGCATCTTACTAAGATCTTTCATATTGATATTATCCCAATTAAATCGCAGTGAGTCTATATAATCAAATGATTCTGGAAATTTACTTTGTCTAAAATAGAAATAATCGAAAAGTGCTTTATATAAAGGCGCGTAAGATACATAAAATCCATCTTTAAAATATACTTTTATGTCTGAAAAAAGTTTTGGCTGTATATTTCTATATGTAAAGGTTCCAATATCATTAGATATCAGGCGTGTTAGTTTCAATGTTATTGAAACTACTCCGTAGGTCTGTTCTGTAAGAACATCATATTTTTTTAATATATAATTTTCAGATAAATATGATGGGGTAATTAGATTATTAGCAATAAATTCTATATAAGAACTATTGTATCTATTAGAGTCAAGAAAATCACGCGTAGTATAAAGCCCCCTTTTAAGTTTTATTATAGACTTATTCTTTATCAATCTTGATATATATATATTTAGATGACTTTTATTATAATATAAAGTAGCAAGATCAGACTTTGAGAAATATGGCATATCTTTAATACTCTCTAAAACCTCCATTATTATTTAGGATAATATACTTATGTAGTATATTATCCTAAATAGATTCATTTGTCAAGTATATGTACTGGCCAACATGATATAATTACACCCAGTGAGTAGTTACAAATTGGGTACTTGACAGACAGAATATCTTTTCAATACAAGAGATATATCAAAAAAGTATTAGTCCGTCACAAGAAGATACTGATAATATAATTAAATGGATGGGAACCTATTATCGTACAACATATTAAACTGTTAGTTGATAAGATATAGATTCTCACTTTAATCTATATAATCAAGATTTATTAGAAACTAATATACACTCATTGGCTTATAATGCTATAAATTGTAATCTTTATACTTATTTAAAATATAAGGCAGATTGATTTTGAGAGTTATGAGTTTGATAATTCAAAAAACTAGACTACTAACCTAGTCTTTTAAACAAATCATTATCAAAAGTTAAAATATCAGTAACTTTTTTAGAATGTTTAAGTGATAAAAGCCAACAATCCTCAAATGACAAGGGCTTCTCCTTATCAAAAAAATTAACAGTCATCTCGACTAATTCTCTATCAGGTATAGAAAATATATTATTGGCCAAAATAGATTTATACACCAGTATTACCTGATCCTTTTCTAGTCCATAAACTGAACGTAGGAAATATCCAAGTTCTGCAATAATTACACGATCTAATAATACGCTACTGGCAGGAACAAACATTAATAATTTAGTAGCTCTTTTTGCTAATTCATCGTCATCCTTGGTAAAGTACCTTACTAAAACATTACTATCTATTGCTTTTACCATTTTAATCCCTTGGAGTAAAAAGTAAAGCGAGCATTTTTGATATCTTCATCAGTTACAGGCTTGATGCCACGGCGCTTTAAATCAGCTGCAATATCATTAGCCACCTCTTGCATTGATGGAACACGCTCCACAAGCAATTGATTATTTTTAGTAGTAAACTTAACTCTATCGTTACTTGATATACCTAACTTTTCACGCGCATCCTTAGGTATAGTGACTGTATAAGTGTCAGCGATTTTTACACTGAGAAGTTCAGTTTAAATTGTAGTAGTAAGCATTCCAAATTTCTGAAGGGGTCTTACCCTTCAGGGCATAATGTGGTCTGTAATTATTATACTTGTAAATTCCTTCTTTTAAAATACCTAGTCTTATCCGATGGAAGATCAAACTGAAATTTGCAATAGTAAAGGTGAGCAATCATAATTTAATTTGTGATCATAAATATGAAAAGCTCACCAAAAATAAGTATAGATCAAATCAGAGGATATATAAA
>JAJZDR010000031.1 GCA_021805885.1 bacterium
TAGATAAAAACGCATTAAAGGAGATCATGAAACTTTTTGAAAAAACAGGCTTTGATAAGACAGGACTCATAACAGGAAAGGTTATATCTTTAAATAACAGAAATACTATGCTTGGTTTCTGGTCTCATTTTCTTGTTTTTGCTGCAAATTCAATGAGAGAAGAAAAAAATAAAAAAGGAGAATATTTTGAAGGTACAGGATATCTGATGGCTGTAAGAAAATCATTGATAGGAAAAATACCAAAAGATATATTTTCAGAAGACGGATATATATCATATATGGTATATACCAAAGGATACAAAATAAGGTATACTGATAAAGCAAAGGTATATGTAAAGTATCCAACTACAATTAGTGATTGGTTAAAACAAAAACGTAGATCAGCTGGTGGATATACACAAAAATATATAATAGTTAAAACAAGAAGTTTCAAAAAAGAAGCTATAGGCGGTATCAAATTATTTTTTAAATACCCCAAAAATCTAAAAGAGTATTACTATCTAATATGTCTTTTTTTAATGAGAATATATTTATGGTTAGTTATAGCTGTGGATATTAGGATAAGGAAATTAAAATTTAAAGATATTTGGGTTAGGGTAGAGAGTACAAAATAATATTAGTCCAAACTCTATGGATAATAAAGAAAATATAAAAAAAATAAAAGACCTGATTAAAAAATCAGGAAAGATATTAGTGTTAATGTCCCAACCTGATGGTGACAGCGTAGGATCTGGTATAGTCCTAAGACGATACCTAGAAAGCTTATATAAGGTTGCTGATTTATATTCAAACAAAAGAATAGATGAAAGATTTAATTTTTTAAGTTTCATCGATGAGATAAAATCTGCAAACATAGTAAAATTGGATTTATCCCAGTATGATCTTATAATGACAGTAGATACTGGGAATCTTTCTCAGGTATATAGTGCAGAGAAATATTCTGAGTTTCATTTTCCACCCAATATCCCAATCATTGCAATAGATCACCATGCATCAAACCAACAATATGCAAAATATAGTATTTATGATGAGGGTGCCTCATCAACAGGAGAGCTTTTGTATGAATTTTTAAAAAGTGAAAATTATATTCCATCAATTGAAGAAGCTGAACTTTTATATTATGCAATAGCATCAGATACAGGGTTTTTTAGATGGCAAATAACTCCAAAAACACTAAGATACGCATCAGATCTTCTAGAGATTGGAGTTGATTTTCAAAAATTAATGGATCAATATTTTGATAATACTACTGAAAAACATGTTCCATATCTACTTGAGTTTATAAAAAAGACTGTATTTCACAAGAGACCAAAATATATATTACTGTACATAAGCAAGTCTATGATGAGAAGGTTAAAAATTAATAATGAAGATTTAAAACAAGTCCGAGATATGTATAGAAACAATTTCCAAACAACATTTAAAGATTATTCAATATTCATTATTGCTAGTGAACAACAAGATTTCACTATATTATCCATTAGAGGTAATCCATATACTAATAAACTAGATTTATTCAGGTTAAGAGAATTTGGAGATTTCAATGGAGGAGGGCATAAAAATGCATGTAGTTTTCTAACTCATCAAACGAAACAAGATATAATAAAAACACTAAATAAAGGAATTAATTCTTTAAATAAAAGCTAAAGAATCTTTTAACTATAAAGTTCAGAATGAGAACCGATAAATCCAAATATCACATACGTATTATCAATCCTTTCATATAACGCCCTTATATCTCCTGTAACATTAAAACTATAGAATCCTATATATTCACCTTTTAACATATGAGTATTTAACACTGGTGAGTATGGGCTTTCAAGCCAAAGTCTTTGACGCTGTTTAAATTGATTTCTAATTTTTAATGGAAGTTTAGCATACTGTTTCCTAAATGTTTTAGAATATTCAATTTTTATGACCACCAGGAATAGAGTCTAAAAAATTTTCAGCTTCGTTTATTGTTTCAAAAGGACCATATGTGTCTCCATTTAAAACTTCAGTCCTCATTTTTTCAATCAATTCAGCCATTTTAGGTGTTATTGGTTCATCTATAGTAAAATGTACATCACCTGTCTGACCCAAATTACGAAGAAAAGCATTCACAAGAGTACCTAAAGGGAATCCTAGCTGTTTGGCTCTCATTTGAGCAAGCTCCTTTACTTGTTTTTTTGTTTTTATACTCAAAAGAGTTGTACTATCATTATTCATATACCAAAGTATATACAATGGTATTAAAAATGTCAACTTAAGGGAGATGATATCATACGTACTTTGGCTAACCCTCCCAAATTCATCATATGAACATTCATATCTACCTAAACCTGTAGGCAAAGAAACTATCTCTTCAGTTATTGAAGGTTTTTCCATTTCCATTCAGTAGTTATACCATAACCTATATAGTTCACCAAACGACTTTAATTTATGGGGAATTTAAGAATAACTAGAATCTATTTTATCAATAAGCATTTCTAATACAGTGCTTTTTATACTAAACTCCGATTCAACGTGTTGTACATTAATCTTTATCACAACAATGTAAGTAGTAAGAGAAGTTTCATCTATATATATATCAAAATTATTAATTTCAAAACCGTGATCTGTTTTAGTTTTTTCTATTATATCTTTAATTATATCTCTAGCTTTTTTAAAAGATAATTCTTTTTTTATTTCATATTTAATCTGTACATTTAGATATTTTATATCATCCAATTTCAAAATAGATGCCTGTATTAAAATACTATTTGGAATTTTAAAAGGAATTCCATCTTCTCCTATAAAATTGGTATAAAAGAATCCTGTACTATCTACTATTCCTACATAACCTGGCAATACTAAATCTTTAGAGAAAAATTTATTAGGGTATGCAGGAAGTAGGAAACTAAACTGCCATGTAGTTATCTTTATTCTATCTCCTGGATCAAATTGTCTAAACAGTAATATGATAATACCCCCAAAAAGATTTGATAACATAGACTGTGATGCAACAGCTAAGATAACACCTAAAAAGGCACCACCAACAAGTATATTTGTAATATTTATATTTAAAATATCAAGTACAATAATTATTAAAACAATGTAAGAAACTATAAGAAAAATGAAACTGAGGATATTTGCCTGTTTTCTTTTTGAATATTTTTCTATAGATTTAATAATTTTTTTATCTATAAAATTAATCATAAAATATCCAATTAAAAAAACAATTAACGCTAGAACGATATCATGCAACGTAGCAGGGAATTTTAAATACAACAGTAATCTAGAAAAAGATAATATAGCGACAATAATTACCAATATAAATAGGAATAATGAACTTATGACTTTTTTATTTCTTGAAATTTTCATAATACTTTAAATATATAATAACTATTATCTCTTGCTATAAATTTATGAAGAATTTTCAACTTCAGAATCTTTACATATTCTTCAATTTCACTTTCTTTAATATAACATACATATCTTTGTGTTTCTTTGTTCCATGATACTAAATAGTTATCATTACCTATATTTCTAAATTTAGAATTATTTTTTTGAAAATGCCACAAAGATATTACTATTATAGCATTTTTATTCAGTATTGTCTGCATATCACTAAGTACTTTAATTCTCAGTTTGGAGGATGGGATATGGTGAAGAACAGCAATGAGTATTACAACATCGAATTTTCTGTTTATTTTATCCTTCCAATCTTTTTTTGTTATATCAATATTCATATATTTATATAATGGATTGTGTGTTTCTGCCTTTTTAAGTAAAGCCTCCGAAAAATCAATTCCAAGGTATTGATCCTTATCAAACAATTTAGAGAATCTCCCATTACCACAACCTATATCTAAGACATAATCAGTATTCTTCACATATTTTAAAACTTCATCAAATTCACTCCAAATATTTTTACGCGACTTATTAAACGATTCAGCATAGTCCTCGTAAAAATTTTTATTAATCTTAATAAGTGTTTGTTCATCCATGAGGTCCACCTTATATATATGCTATAATTATACATCAGTGAAAAAATATTTATTAGATATTAATATGAAACAACCTTTAAATTTCTCTAACCAGAATATAATAGAAACCCTAATTGATAATCCTTCCCAAGACATAAAAACACTTATTAGAGAAAATAACTTATCCCAAAGCAAAGTAATAACTCTATACAAAAAATTGTGTAAGGATAGGAATATTACAGAAGACTATTCCCTAATACAAAAAATTCAAATGAAACCTATACGAACTATATCTGGAGTAGTTCCTATAACAGTACTAACAAAACCCTTCCCTTGCCCAGGTAAATGTATTTTTTGTCCAGATGATGTAATGATGCCTAAAAGTTACCTTTCCAAAGAACCAGGAGCTCAAAGAGCTTTGATGAACAAATTTGATCCTTATCTTCAAGTTAAAAATAGAATGCAGGCGTTACAAAATATTGGACATAAAACTGAAAAGATTGAACTTTTAGTTTTAGGAGGGACATGGTCTGTATATCCAAGAACATACCAGGAATGGTTTATAAAAAGATGTTTAGATGCAATGAATGAATTTAAATATAAGTATGGCAAATTAAAATATACAAAGAATGTTGTTAATTTCAACACTCATCAGAATGAAGTAGATCCACCTTCCAATTGGAATATAAATATGCTTAAAGAGACACAAGAACTTAATCAAAATGGGAAATATAGATGTATAGGTATAACACTAGAAACAAGGCCTGACAGAATAAGTAATCTTGAGGCAAAACATTTAAGAGAACTGGGTGCTACAAAAATACAACTTGGTATACAAAGTACAAATAATAAAATATTAGAAATTAATAAACGTGGAGAAACATCAAAAGATCAAAGAAATGCAATTGATATATTGCGTAGTTTTGGATTCAAAATACAAATTCACTGGATGCCGAATTTATATGGATCAACTCCAGATATAGATAAATTAGATATTGAGACTATATATAAAGACAAATCATATATGCCAGATGAGATAAAAATATATCCTTGTTCAATAATTGAGACAGCAGAATTATATGATTATTGGAAAGCAAAAAAATATTCCCCATACTCTGAAGAAGAACTAATAGATATATTAATTCATGCAAAATCACAAGTTAAAAAATATTCTAGAATAAATAGGGTCATTAGAGATATACCTTCAACATATATAATGGACGGTAATAAGAAAACAAATCTACGACAACTAGTGCAGATAAAAATGAAAGAGAGGGGACTTAAGTGTGAATGTATACGTTGCCGAGAAATAAAGGACAACAGTATAGGAGATATTACATATGATATATATGAATATGAAACAACAAAAACTTTTGAGAAATTCTTATCATATAATACAAATAATAAATCACCTAATACCGGTCCTCTAGAGTCTAAACTCTTGGGATTTTTAAGATTATCTATTCCAAAAGATAAAAACCATTATCTAGCTGAACTCAAAAATACTGCATTAATAAGAGAAGTACATGTATATGGTCAAGCTTTGGGAATTCACGATATATCGAACCAAGACTCAGAAAAATCAGCTCAACATTTAGGAATTGGAACTAAGTTACTTTTGAAAGCTGAAGAGATAGCTAAAAATAATGGATTCTCTAGGATATCAGTTATATCAGGAATTGGTACAAGAGAGTATTATAAAAAACGTGGATTCACTATACAGGATTTATATCAAACAAAAATATTATTTTAATCTACTCCTCATTATCAAAGTATAATAATGTAGAGGAACTGAAGGAAATATATTGCAAATAAATAAAAACTATG
Organism: bacterium; assembly: GCA_021805885.1. The sequence goes on from JAJZDR010000031.1 coordinate 5,775, forward strand.
TTTGAAGATAATATTTTTACAGTTAGTCAAATCAATAAATTTGTATCCAAACATTTAAGAGAAAATTTTAGTAGTATTTTCATCCAAGGAGAAATTGCAGAATTAACCATCACAAAAGAGAATTGGATATTTATAACACTTAAAGATGAAACATCTTCAATAAGGTGTGTAGATTTTGGAAAGAAGGTTTTAAAATATAGAGATTCTCTTTTG
>JAJZDR010000019.1 GCA_021805885.1 bacterium
GGGATGAGATTTTGGTTTTCTAGGAGGTCTATAACTATGGAATACGGTATACAAGTTAAAAATATATCAAAAGCTTTTAATGTTTCAAAACAAGAAATTTTTGTACTAAAAAATATAAATTTTGAGCTTAAAAAAGGTGAGTTTGCAATTATATTTGGTCCATCAGGATCAGGAAAATCCACATTACTTCATACGCTTTTGGGATTGGAACCACCAACTTCAGGAGAGATTATGTTCTTAGGACAAGATCTATATAAATTTGAGTCAGAAGATAAAATATCAGAGTTTAGAAAAATGAATATAGGGATGGTTTACCAGCAAACGAATTGGATACAATCATTAACAGTGTTAGAAAATGTTATATTTCCATTACTTCTTCTTGGTATTGATAAACAAGAGGCATATGAAAGAGGAATTGAAGTATTAAAAGATGTTCATATGGAAGGATGGGTAAATTATAAACCTACAGAATTGTCTTCTGGTCAACAACAAAAAATAGCTTTAGCAAGAGCAATAATTACTGATCCAGAAGTTATTATTGCAGATGAACCTACGGGTAACCTTGATTTTAAAGCAGGAGAGGAACTTATGGAGTTTTTAACGGTATTAAATAAAAAAGGTAAAATGATTATTATGGTTACTCATGATATGGAATATGTTAAATATGCAGGTGTGTCTATACATATGTTCGACGGGAAGATGATTGGAATGACAAGAGGTATGCATCAGATGAAAAGTATTGAATCTAAAAAAGGTTTTGTTGATATAGAAAGTGATGATAATGAAAAAACAACACATGATGAAACATTTAGTATCTCAAGTTTAAAAAAAGTTACTGATGTTAAGGAGAATGAATATGAATTTCCGCCTGTGAAGATTTTTATATCTTTCATAACATTTATTATTAAGATACTAGTGATACCAATAAATTTTGTGATCACCTTCATTAATATATTGTTAAATTTTACAAAAGTACAGTTTAGATTTAAATATATAAAGGTGGACATAAATAAATTTATTTATATAAGTTCTCAGACAGTGCTTTCCTTATGTTTACTCTTTATATATATTGCTGGATTAGGATTTAAAAAAATATTATCATTAAAGTTTTTTCCAAAATTTCTTTCTATTCCTCTGTATAATTTATTATCAAAGATTTATAAAAAAACTATAAGTATTTTTGATAGTAATAAAGATGGGAAAATAAGTAAAATTTCACTAATATCCCTATCAATGAGCAATTTAAAGGCAAAAAAAACAAGAACCTATGTAACCATTGGTGGAATGGTTGTAGGGATTGGAGCAATAGTATTTTTTGTCTCCATTGGTTATGGACTTCAAAGACTTGTTATCTCTAGAGTTGCAAAATTAAATCAATTAAAGCAAGCAAATATAACACCTCAAATAGGAAGTAAAGAAGAAATTAATACTAAATCCATGTATAACTTTAAGGCCATACCAGAAGTCACAAAAGTACTTCCTATAATATCTGTAGTTGGTGGAGTTAATTATAAAGGATCAATCTCAAATATGGCAGTTTATGGTGTTACAAGCGACTATTTTAGCGCGGCAAATATTGTCCCTTTAAGTGGAAGATTTTTTATAAATAATCAAACAGTAATAAATATTCCTCCACAGATTGTGAGTACAACATCATCTTCTGTATCGAACACAAACACACAGACTGCTCCAATAACTAGCAATAAATCAACGCTTCCATTTATTAACATACCATCGCTTAGAGCTACCATACAGGGACAAAAGATTTCTAAAGTAATAGTCCCTAAAAGTCTTTCCAAGAATATAGTCGTAAACCAGGCAATGCTTAGAGTTTTGAGTATCAATAATGCCAAACTTGCTATAGGGAAACAAATAGAAGCTTATTTTATTGCTACTCCCAATCTTTTAAACAATGCCAATCAAAAACTTGAATCTATGCCAACCTTTTACACAATTGTGGGAGTAATTTCAGGTAACACTACCCCTCAAATTTATATTCCATTTATTAATCTTCGCTCTATGGGTATAACCAATTATTCTGAAGCAATTGTAGAAGTTAATAATACTAGTGCATTAGCTAAAGTTAGAAAACAAATTGCATCTATGGGCTTTGTTACTAGTTCTGTCGCGGATACCGTAGCTTCGATTAATGGTATTTTCAAGACTGTGCAAATTGTTCTTGCATTTTTTGGATTTATTGCTCTTATAGTGGCATCACTTGGTATGTTCAATACTTTAACCATCTCGCTTCTTGAAAGAACTAGAGAGGTGGGCCTAATGAAGGCTATGGGAATTCAATCTGCAGATATTAAAAATTTATTCCTTCTTGAATCAATGATTATTGCAATGTTTGGAGGAATATTAGGTCTTCTAGCTGGATTTGTTGCTGGAAAGCTTTTAGGATTAATTCTCTCGATTATTACTATTACTAGAGGGCAAGGTTTTATAGATGTATCATATATTCCAATTGCTTTTATACTCTTTATAGTAATAATATCTGTTATTGTTGGTCTTATTACTGGCATCTATCCAGCTAGAAGAGCCACGAAAATCTCGGCATTAAATGCTCTAAGATATGAATAGAATCTTTCTAAATAGTTGTTGTGAAAATTATGTTTTCCTAAATTTGTTTTTTATAAAAAATTTGCTAATATAAAATATGAAAAGTAAAAGATATTTGCTTGTGCTTAATGTTGGTTCCTCAAGTATCAAATTTACAATTTTTGACAAAGAAGAAAAATTTTTAGATGGATTAATTAGTGATATAGGAAGTAGAAATCCAAAATTTGTAGTAAATAACAAATTTCAAAACATCAAAATTAGAAACCATAATGAAGCATCTAAATTCTTAATTTTATACCTTAAAAAAGTATCTATCAACACATTTATTTATGCTGTTGGATACAGAATAGTGCATGGTGGACTCAAATATCATAAAACAACAGTTATAAATGACAAGGTAATTAATGATCTAGAAAAACTTATTCCCTTCGACCCAGTTCATCTTCCCACGGAGATACAACTTGTAAAAACATTTAGAAACACATTTAAAGATTCTAAACATATTGCATGTTTTGATACATCATTCTTTCATGATTTACCTAACGTGGCGAAGCTAATACCTATACCAAGAAAATATGAGCGAAAAGGAATACGCAAATATGGGTTTCATGGAATATCATATAAGTATCTAATGGAAGAACTTAAATCCAAAATTGGAAAGGAAGCCATGAAACGTATTGTAATTGCTCATCTTGGTAGCGGAGCAAGTCTGGCAAGTATCCTAAATGGAGCTCCAATAGATACTACAATGTCACTTACCCCAGCATCAGGAATACCTATGAGTACTAGATCCGGAGATATAGATCCTGGATTGTGTTTATATTTATTAAAAACAGAAAATATGAGTGTACATGAATTTAATACTTTAGTAAATTTTAAATCAGGATTATTAGGAGTATCTGATAACAGCTTTGATATGAAAAAACTACTAGAAAATGAGACAAAGGATAAAAAATCAAAAGAAGCAGTAGACCTATTTTGTTATCATTCTAGAAAAGCCATAGGAGCTATGGCGACAACAATAGGGGGTATAGATATCTTAGTATTCAGCGGTGGTATAGGAGAAAAATCAGCAAAGATTCGTGAAAGAATCTGTGATGGATTGGAATTTTTGGGAATAGATATTGACAAAGAATTGAATGGTGCCAATAATGAAATAATATCATCACAAAAAAGCAGTGTTGCAGTTTTTGTAATACATACTGATGAATCATTAGTTATAGCAAAAGAAATATCAAATATATATGATAAATAAACCATTAGATAAGGAAATACTAAAAAAAATAGATGCATATTGGAGAGCAGCAAATTATCTTGCTGTTGGACAACTATACCTTTGTGATAACCCTTTACTCTTAAAACCTCTAGAGATATCACATATAAAAAAGATACTACTTGGACATTGGGGGACAACACCTGGACAAAATTTTATTTATGTTCATTTAAATAGAATAATTAAAAAATATGATCTCAACATGATTTATATTTCAGGACCAGGACATGGAGCTCCAGCAATTGTAAGCAATGTCTACCTTGAAGGTACATATACAGAATTTTACCCTGAAATTACCCAAGACATTGTTGGCCTAAGAAAATTATTTAAACAGTTTTCTTTTCCAGGAGGTATTTCTAGTCATGTGTCTACTCATGTTCCAGGATCAATACATGAAGGAGGAGAACTTGGTTATTCTCTGTCTCATGCGTTTGGAGCTGTCTTTGATAATCCTGATCTTATAGCTGCGTGTATTGTAGGTGATGGAGAAGCAGAAACTGGTCCACTTGCAACATCATGGCATTCAAACAAGTTTCTTAACCCTGTTACTGATGGAGTAGTATTGCCCATCCTACATTTGAATGGATATAAAATTTCAAATCCGACAATTCTTGCAAGAATCTCCCATAAAGAATTAGAGCAATTGTTTTTTGGGTATGGTTGGAAACCGTACTTTGTTGAAGGAGATAATCCTGCAAAAATGCATCAGAAAATGGCTCACACAATGGATAAAGTAATAAAAAATATACAAAAGATTCAGCATAATGCAAGAAAAAATGGTAACAGAGAAAGACCAATATGGCCAATGATTATTCTTAATTCTCCTAAAGGATGGACAGGACCAAAGTATGTTGATAAGCTACAAGTTGAAGGTACTTTTAGGTCACACCAAATACCAATACCTATAACAGAAAATACGCCAGAAAGTCACTTAAAACTATTAGAAGAATGGTTGTTAAGCTACAAACCACATGAGCTGTTTGACAAAAATGGAAAGCTAAAACCTGAACTTTTAAATCTTGCTCCAAAAGGAGATAAAAGAATGGGATCAAACCCTAATGCAAACGGAGGAAGACTACTGAGAGAACTTAATATTCCAAATTTCCATAATTACGCATTAGAAGTTACTTCTCCAACGTTGACTAAAAACAGTAACATGAAAGCGTTAGCTCCGTTTTTAAGAGATGTGATTAAGCTAAATACAAAACAGCGCAACTTTAGAATATTTAGCCCTGATGAAACTATATCCAACAATCTTGGAGCAATATTTGAAGCAACAAAGAGGCAATGGAATGCTAAAATAAAAAACAATGACGAATTTTTGTCCAAAGACGGAATGGTCTTTGATTCAGTGTTATCTGAACACTTGAATGAAGGGTGGCTTGAAGGTTACTTACTTACAGGACGTCATGGAATGCTTCATAGCTATGAAGCATTTATCCGCATAATTGATTCAATGTTTACTCAATACTCAAAATGGGTAAAATTAAGCCTAGAAATACCCTGGAGAGAAAAAACAGCTTCACTGAACATTCTATTAACCTCTCACGTCTGGAGACAGGATCACAACGGATTTACTCATCAGGATCCAGGATTCATTGACCATATGATAAATAAAAAATCTAATATAGTGCGAATTTATTTACCACCAGATGCAAACACACTCCTGTCTGTAATTGATCATTGTTTAAGAAGCAAAAATTATGTTAATTTAATAATTTGTGGAAAACATGATGATTCACTTCAATACTTTAGCATGGAAAAAGCAGTAGAACACTGTAGCAAAGGTATTGGCATTTTAAACTTTGCAAGTAACTGCTTAAACAGTGAACCTGATGTTGTAATGGCTTGTGCAGGAGATGTGCCAACAATGGAAGTTGTAGCTGCTACATCGATACTACGTAAAAACCTTCCGCAGCTTAAAATTAGAGTCGTCAATGTTGTAGACCTTATGAAACTGGAACCAGCTACTGAAGGACCTCATGGGCTCAATGATGATGAATTTGACAAGATATTCACCAAAGATAAACCTATTATTTTTGCTTTTCATGGATATCCATGGTTAATACACCTTTTAC
>JAJZDR010000058.1 GCA_021805885.1 bacterium
AGCGCTCTACCAGCTGAGCTAACCACCCAAGTTTTAAATATATACAATGGGCAGAAGAGGACTTGAACCTCCATGCCACTAAATAAGGGGCACAACCACCTCAAGGTTGCGTGTCTACCGATTCCACCATCTGCCCAAGGATCTGGATCCCAAAAACCTCAAAGACACAGGCATATTATATTTAAAAACAGCGAATTTTGCAACAATTTTGCCAGAGAGAGGACTTGAACCTCCAAATCTTTCGATACAGCGTTCTGAACACTGCGTGTATACCAATTTCACCACTCTGGCACTATATTTTCCAATCCTCCACAGTTTGATATCTTTGATGTGGATATGCGATATTATTGAAGTTTAATCCTGTTATTTCTTTATTTGATAGATATATAAAGTTTCTACTATACAAAAATACTGCTGGAGCTAGAGATATAAGGTTTTGCTCGAATAATTGGTATGCTAGTTTTCTTGTTTTTCTGTTTATAGAATTTATACCAATCAGTAAGAATCTATCTATAGTTGAATTTGAAAGATGAGATATATTTTTATAACTTTTTGAGTACCACAGACTAAAGTTGTTAGGATCTACACTTCCTTTTATATTGGTCAAGATTGCATTATACTTTCCACTTTTTATAATTTCATTAATACTATTTTTATTCCTTTTTACAAATTCTACATTAATCCCTATATTACTCCATGCATTTTTAAGGTAGGTTATGATAGAGTTAGGAACATTATCATAATATACAATAAGGTTATTTTGATTTATATTTGCTGAACTTGTTTGAAGATAGTGTTGAGCAAGTATAGGGTTATATGTAAAATGTAGCATTGATTTAGAGTCATAGTAAGCCCATGAAGTCTCAGATATAGGACCATCTACAGGTATTGCAAAACCATTAAGATATTTTCTTACAATAGTATTTCTTGATATTGAGTATTCCATTGCATATCTAAAATTAATATCTGTTAAATTTGTAAGGTTAAAGAATAGTGCCGTGTATGAATAAGGCATTTGTGATTCATAGATATTGATATTAGAGGACAATTCATTTTTACCGAGATACTGTACATATGCTCCATCTATCTCGTCATATTTTAATGCTTTTAGTATATTGTTTTCATTTTTAAATATTTGTATCTTAAAATATTGAAAATGAGGTTTACCAAGAAAGTAGTTATTAAATCTTTTAAAAATTATTTCATTATCTGTAATGGATGTAAGGATATATGGTCCTGTTCCTATAATGTTAGAGGTATGGTTAAGGTAATTTGCTCCATAAGGAACTACATTAAATCCTATATCTTCAAAAAATGTAACGTCTATCTGTTGTAGTATGAATTCCAAGCTAAACCTTGATAACTTTTTTACTTCCATATTAGATAGTACTGATGAGGGGAAATTTGCTTTCTCAAAATTAAAAGAATAGATCACATCTGATGCAGTCATTCTTTGACCATTTTGGAAGAATATATTATGTTTTAAATATATAACATATTTTGTACCACTACTCTCTTTTTTATATGATTGTGCTAAAACTGCTAATGGACTTCCATTTGATTGAACTTCAAATAATTTACTAAAAACCAATTGGTTTATATCATTCTCAACTGTCATATTGGAACCGCTATATGGGTTATATGAAGTTGTAGTTGCAACAATACCTTCTTTGTAAGTATTTGATTTTAGAAAACCAAGATTAAAAAAGTTATTTTGATATAGAAAAAATGTAAGAATAATTACAAGTATTATATAAAATATTATATATGATTTTGGAGAGAATTTTCTAAAAAATGAGTGTATAGTATAGGGGTAATCCCATAAACTTTCTCTAAACTTTAGGAATAATGATTTAAACATATACTTGCTTATTTAAGCGCGCTTGTTAAGCATGCTTTGCCACAATTAAGGATAGAATAGTACTTGTTACAAATAATATACCAAGAATAATAGTAGCATAGAGGAGAAGTTTATCAAAACCTCTTCTTGATCTATATGATTCTCCTCCCGATGATCCACCAAAAGCCACAGATAAACCTGCACCTCTGTTTTGTAGTATAATAACTATAATAAGAAGTGAAGCTAGTACTATTTGTAATATATCAAGTTGATTAGAATTCATATATAAGATAATATCAATAATATGCGAAAAATAAAAATTGCTATCACAATAGTTATTTTGGCTATTTCCATGTTAACATTCTTTCATAATGTTAATCTGGTACACGCCCAAACATCTCCGTTTAGTGTCGATTATAACATTTTATACAATATATCAAAAGATGGTACCGCAACAGTATCATATGATATCAAACTTGTAAACCTAACACCTACTACTTATGCATCATCATACTCTATTGCACTAACATCAACTGACGCTTCATCAATATCAGTAACATCATCCTCTGGATCGAGTCTTCCATTTAAAGTAACAAAAGGAGCTACGTCAACATCCATCTTAACCAGTTTTCCAAATTCAGTATATGGTTATGGTACATATCAAGAATGGACTATTAATTTTACAACTAATCAGATATCCAAGATGCAAGGAGATTTGATGAACATCATGATTCCTGGGTTTCAACAGAAGAATCTTATATCTCAAGTAACAACAACAGTTGAGGTTCCATCATCCTTAGGGTCAATTAACTTTGCATCTCCACAGTTTCCCCAGATAGCAACAAGTGGAAGTAACACTACATATACATATAACTCCCAGCAATCCTATTCATCAAGAGGGATTTTGTTAATACTTGGTAATTATCAGGTTTATAAGTTTAAATTCCATTACAAGCTACAGAATTCAAATTTTTTCTCAAAGCAATCATATAAAATAGTTGTACCTGCAGACTACAAAACACAATCAGTAATATTTTCAAAGATCTCACCAGAGCCTACAAAAACATACATAGACTCTGATGGTAATTACATAGTAGAGTATGTATTACCTCCAAGATCGAGTTTTACAACTACAATTGAAGGAGAGGCTAAGGTATTCTCAACATATAATTTTTTTAACAATGCTTTATCTCCAAAAAAATATTTATCTAAAAGTGACATAAAGATATACACAACCAGTCAACCCTACTGGCAGACTACAAATACATATATAAAAAATCTAGCAGTAAGCATAGTAAAAGGTGATACAACAACGCTTGAAAAAGCTCAATCTATAGAGAAGTATGTATCAGGTAAACTCGTATATAATCAGAAAGCAATTTTTGACTCTCAAAGAAAGAGGCTTGGAGCTATAGTTGCTCTAGAAGAGCCTAATAATGCGATATGTCAAGAATATGTAGATGTTTTTGTAGCACTTGCAAGGGCCGATGGAATTCCTACACGTATGATAGCAGGATATGGAGATCCTCCTGATATTAATGTAAATCCCCTGCCTCCAGATATATTGCATGCTTGGGTGCAATTCTACACACCATCATTTGGTTGGGTAACAGCAGATCCAACATGGCAGTCTACATCAGGTGGATTTAATTTTTTTGGAAACATTGGATCTAACCATTTGATTCTTGCACGATACGGTCATAGTTCCATAAACCCTCCATTAATATTATCATTCGTAAGAGAAAAAAACCCTCAAAACAATATTAATATAGCGGCAGTAAATGCTCCATTTGTAGCTCATCCAAATTTTAGCGTTACAGTATTAAATGATAATAGTTTGGTTTCAGGATTCAAAAATACTTTGGATATTAATATTAAAAATACTGGAAATCAGGTTTTGCGTGGACATGATATTACAGTATCATCTAATCAAGGTGTAACTATAGGGAAGATTAATATTTCTAACAATGCTATTTTTCCAGGGTCATCAGAGATTATAAAGATACCTATACAAACAAAAGATTATTTCTCAAGTGGTACAAAAGAAATCAATATAAATGCAACATTCTATACATATCACAAAAAAACTGTAAATGAAAAAATCAATAGTCTTTTAACATTTAGTCCTTTATTTGTATCGGGAATAATCCCTTGGATTTTGATTATTATAATATTCATCCTCTCTATCATATTTGTAGACCTGTTATTTAGGATTAAAAGGAATAAACCAATAACTAAAAACCCATAAAAAGGCTCAATACTGTATTTTTTTACATGCTTTAGCAATTATATAGGGTAACTTGACAAAAATTATCTATATCTTTAGAATGAATATATCCTATGAATAATAATTTAAAGGTTATATATCAATTTAATGAGGTCAGTAGTAGAGATTATATAAAGCTTGGCGATAAATCCATGAGTATTGGATCTATATATAATCTGTCTATTCCAACTCCCCCTGGTTTTATTATCTCAGCAGATGCATATAACTTTTTCATAGATATAACCAATTTAAAAGAACAAATAAAAGATTTGCTAGAAAAAACAGATTTTGATGATGAGAATTCTATAGAGGAAGTTTCATCAAAGATTGAAGATATGATAATGAAATCAGAAATTCCTCCTTTATGTGAAAGAGAGATTGCAAGAGCTTATTCAAAACTATCTGGATTTTCTGATAGTACGGTTTCAGTAAGATCATCATATATTTTCGGAGAGAATGTAGAAATTCCAGATAACATAATTCAAACTACTTTCATTAATATAAAAGGTTTAGCAGAGTTAACACTAGCGGTAAAGGCATGTTGGGCAAGTTTATTTGAACCTGAGGTTTTGAAATATAGAAAAGAAAATAAGATTGATGTTGTAAAAACAAGTACATCTATTCTGATACAGAAGATGATCCAAGTAGAAGCATCCGGATTAATGTTTACAGTTTCCCCTCTTGATAGAGATGTTCACACACTATCTATTCAAGCAATACTAGGAATTTTAGATGGGATAAGATCTGGAGAAATTAATCCAGATAACTACCACATAGATAAAAAAACTCTGAAATTTAAAGAAAAAGAAATTTCAAAGCAAGAATATATGTTTGTAAAAAATCATAAATCAAAAAGTAATACTGATGAGAGCATGAAAGTTAAGATCGCATCAAAATGGCAAGAAAATCAAAAGATTGACAATAAAAATGTAGTCATACTTGCAAGATATGGACTATCATTAGAAGATATGTATAAAAGACCTCAGACTATAGAATGGGCTATGGAGAAAGGTAAGCTATGGGTATTAAAGTCTTTAAACATGCCTAGTTTTAATGAAGACGATCTTTTAAACACAGAAAATAATACAGATGAAAAAGTTGAAGAGGTTGTAGATATAAAAGATAATAAAGATGAGGTTAAAGTAGAAAAGAAAGAAGAGGAAATACCTCAAGGTGTATCACCTCAAGATGATAATCCTCCTGAAAGCGTAACTGCTGCAATAAGGTATGATACAAATCTTCTTCTTACAGGATCTCCTGCCTACCCTGGCATTGTATATGGGCAAGTTAAAGTACTTAAAGATCTTAGTGAGCAAGACATGGTTGAGAATGGAGATATAATTGTTTGCGAGAATATAAATGATGACTGGAGAGAAGTATTAAGAAAAGTTAATGGTCTTATTATAGATAAAGGAGGTGTTGACTCTAAAGCAGTACAAATTGCAAAAGAGATGGATATCCCTTGTATAGTAGGAGCAGAAATAGGATCCAAGGTACTTGTGAGTGGAGAAAAAATATTTTTTGATGGATCAGTGGGCAGAATATACAAAGATAATAGCGTAAGTTCAACTAATAAAGCTAATACAAATAAAAATGGAGAAAACACGGATGAAATATCCACTATAAAAAAAGATGATATGGTTTCAAAGACACCTCAAGAGATATCTCCAGAGACAGTACCTGAGGAGGTAGTATCTAAAGATGTAGAAGATGAAAAAACAACAGAGACTCCAGAACCTGTGGTAGATGCTCAGGAAGAACAAGCTCCAAAAACTGCCCCGGAGCTTGCTCAAGAGATTGCTCAAGAGCCTACTCAAGAAACCCCTCCAGAAGTAGTTACAGAACCTCCAGTTCAAGAACCTGAGGTTCAAGAACCTGAGGTTCAAGAATCTGATACAGCTAGAGATGATGAGGATCATAAAAAATCAAAAACTGAAAAAAATATTCTGACTGCAACAAAAGTATATACAACAATATTTGATAGCAAATTATCAAAAGAGGTTTCAAAAACAAACCTAGATGGTGTTGTGGTTTATGCAGATGATTTAATTCTTGATTTAAAGGTACACCCTAAACAAATTCTATCTATTCAAAAAAATAAGGAATATATAGAAGACATGTCAAAAAAAGTTATAGAAATATGTGACAGTGTTACTAACACAAGGAGTGTTATCTATACTTTGTCAAATTTCACCTCTAATGAATTTTTACAACTTGAAGGGGGAGTTCAATTTGAAATACAAGAAGAGAATCCTTTAATAGGATATAGAGGAACATTGAGGAATATAAAGGAGATAGAAGTTTTAAATATGGAGCTTGAGATTATAAAAAATGTAAGAAATAAACATGGTTATAAGAACTTGTGGGTTATGATTCCATATGTAAGAACTCCAGAAGAATTGGTTGAGATGAAGAAAATCATATCGTCACAAAATTTGAAGCGCTCATCAACATTCAAGGTATTTATTGACCTTCAGGTACCTTCAAATATTATTGCGATAGATGAATTACTTGATATAGGCGTTGATGGAATTAATATAAATCTTGATGAATTATCTCAGATGGTTTTAGGTATTGATTATAAGAATCCTAAAATACAGAAAGAAATCATCAGTACAAACAGTATAATGAGAAAAGCAATAGAATCAATTTTAAAAAGTTCAAACGAGCATAAGATACTAAACTCTATCTCAGGAAGGAATATCTCTGATGATCAAGAATTCTTAGAATTTCTTATTAATCATGGTATAAACATTATAAATGCAGAGACTGACAAGGTATATAGTATAAAAGAAAAAATTGCACAAATAGAAAGAGAATATATACTAAAGAAAACCTAAAAATTATAAGTAATCTTATTAAAAAATAAAGTTATGATTCCAAAAGATACAGCGTATCGAGATACAGTACTTGTAATCTTGGATGGATTTGGAATATCAGAAAAAAGAAAAGGTAATGCAGTGATATCAGCCAATACTCCATTTTTAGATTCTATATATAAAAAAAGTTATTACTCAGAGCTCGAAGCTTCAGGAGAGTATGTTGGCCTTGAAAGAAACGTTATGGGCAACAGTGAGGTAGGTCATTTAAATATAGGGGCAGGAAGGATCATAAAACAGTATTCTTTAATGATAGATGAGGATATAAAAGATAAGAAGTTTTTTGAGAACGAAGAAATAGATAAAGCCATACATAATGTAGAGATCAATAATAGTAATATGCATATAATGGGGCTATTATCAGATGGAAAAATACACTCTGATATCTCAAATTTTTATGCAATGCTTGAATATTTAAAACAAAATGGAATAGATAAAGTTTATGTGCACATATTTTCAGATGGAAGAGATGCTAATTATAAAAGTATTAAAAACTATATAAAAAAACTAGAGTTACATTCACCCAAAAATTATATATTATCGTCCATAGTAGGTAGATATTATGCTATGGATAGAGACAATAGATGGGATAGAACAGAGAAAGCCTTTAGGTTACTAAGATCACATTCAGGAATCGAGGTATCAAGTATAAATGATGCTATAGAAGAATCATATAAAGAAGAGATTTATGATGAGTTTATAAAACCTTATTATGTTAGAGGTACTCAAGAGGTTAAAGATAATGATTCTATGATATTCTTAAATTTTAGAGAAGATAGAGCAAGACAGATATCTAAACTTTTCGTACAAAATACAAAAGTATATTTTCTATCAATGATTCAATATGATAGTTATATTAAAAGGTATGTGTATCCTAGTTTGAGAGTAAAAGATTCCTTATCTGAAGTTATATCTCAAAATAACCTTAAACAATTAAAGATTGCAGAGACAGAAAAATATGCTCACATAACATATTTCCTGAATGGTGGATATGAAAAAGCTTTTAGAGGAGAAGATAGAATATTAGTCCCATCACTAAAAGTTGCAACTTATGATTTAGCTCCTCAAATGAGGACTTTGGAGATAATAGAAAAACTTATTTTAGGTTTAGAAAAAGCTGATTATTCTTTCATAGCTATAAATTTTGCAGCAGCCGATATGGTTGGACACACTGGTGATTTTAAAGCTGTAGTTAAAGCCATTGAGATTATAGATTCAATGCTAAAATTAATATATTATGAGTGTGTAAAGAAGAAAAATCTAAATTTAATAATTACTGGGGATCATGGAAATGCTGAAGAGATGATAAAAAATGGAGAAATTGATAAAGAACATACTACAAACAAAGTGCCTTTTATATTCACAAACCCATCTATATTTAAAGGAAAAAGAATTAATGATGGAATACTTTCAGATATTGCTCCTACAATATTACATCTTTTAGGGATAGAAAAACCAAAAACAATGACAGGATCAAATCTTCTTGATAAAATATACACATAATGCATGAATATAGAGTCTCAAATAAAGAAGAGATAGAAAAATTACAAGAAGAATTCAAATCGAATTTTCTACAAACTACATATTGGGCTGAATTTAAAAATTGGCATGTCCATTATCTAATTTTTGAAGAGAGTTCTAAGATATATGGATATTGTGTTTTATTAATAGATAAAAAATATTTTTTTAAATTAGCATATGTCCCACGTGGACCAATTTTGAATGATTATTCAAAGTTTAAAAATGCTATATCAAGTATTGAGGATTTTACAAGAAAACAACATGTGTCACTTTTAAAAATAGAACCGAACCATCTAGATACTAATATTGACTACTCTCATACATTTTCTAAATATAACAAAGTTAATGATTTTATACAGCCAATACAGACAGCTTTATTAGATGTGGGAGATAGGGATTCCATGATAAAGAGTATACCCTCAAAATATAGGGGTAGAATAAGAAATAAATTCAATTTAGAGTTGAGAACTATTGATGATATTAATGAATTCTTTAAAGTTTATTCAGATACAGCCACTCTAAAACATTTTAAACAAAGAAATATTGAGTATTTTAAGAACATGAAATTATATTTTAAAGATCATGTGAGAATATTTGCCGTATATTACAATAATACACTAATAGCAGCATCTTTTAACATATTATGGCAAGATACACTAACCTATCTGTATTCTGGATCAGATAAGAAATATAACAACATGTATCCAGGGTATTTCCTTGTATTCGAGTCATCATTATCTATGAAAGATAATGGTATAAAGGTCACAGACTTATGGGGAGTAAGTGACGATAATACAAAGTGGCAAGGATTTTCAGAATTCAAGAAAAATATTGGAGGAAAGGTTATTGATTTTCCAGGAAGCTTCGATTTACCATTAAACAGGTTGCATTATTTTTTGTATAAATTGATAAAAAGATAAAATAGAAGGATCTATTTTAATACATTCTCAAAACTACCAGGAAAGTTTACTACATGAGAGCCCATATTTCTTTTAAAATCAGAGAACCCTTTCCAAGCTGGGTTATCATCACTAACTCCCCATAAATCCATTACTAAAGCCCCCCTATCCCTCATTGCTAGAGCAGATTCAAATACTAGAAAGTATCCAGGGTACATATTGTTATACTCTCTCAGTGATCCAGAATAGAGATATGTTAAAGTATCTCCATGTAATATATCAAAAGATGCTGCAATAAGTGTATTTTCGGAATATACCCCAAATAGTTTTGCTTTATCTTTTAGAAATCTTTGCATATCTTTAAAATATGTTATGTCTCTTTTTGTAAAATGCTTTCTTTCTGATGTATCTGAATATACGCTGAAAAAATTTTCCACCGTTTCATTTTCTCTAAGTTTGAGATCAAACTTATTTTTAACCCTACCTCTATGCTTAGAATCCATCTGTCTTTCCATCTCATCACGAGATCCTATTTTAAGTAAAGCAACTTTAGTAGGTTGCACTCCAACATCATGATCTACCTTTTTATATTTTCTGAGAATACTTTGGTAATCAATATTATCTAGAGTTTCTTCTCCAAAATCAGGCTCTATTTTTAGAGATAATACATGCTGTTTTTTTGCAAAATCTTCAATAGAAACTACTGCACCCTCAAATTGTGATGGGTTCCTCAACACAGGGCCACGTGGAATATATAATTCTTTTTTAAAAATAGATCTTCTTTGCATTAATAAAACTGTATAACCAGATATAGAGGAACCATCTTTAAAAACTAGATAATAAGGTCTTACCCCTTCTTTTTGTGTTTTAAATTCAGCCCATTCTATAGTCTGAAGAAAACTAGAATTAAACTCTTCTTGCAATCTTTCTATCTCTTCTTTATTTGAAACTTGGTATTCAGACACGCCCCGAACTTCATGTACAGGTTTATCTATTAAATCGATTCCAAACTGTTGTTCTTCTATTTCTAGTAACATAATTACTAGTATTATACCATAATGATATCTACATATACTATAGGAGAAGATAAGTATTAAGCATTAGTATTTTCAGTGACCTTAAGGGGCCTCAGATCGAACCACTTTTGACATGGATTGTTAAACTCACAAAAGTGTACCATATGCTACTATAATAAAAACCCTAAGCATATTTATTCATTATAAATAAACAGAGTGCCTATAATAGATATTTCTTAAGAAAGTGATATAATAAACTTGTTATGAATGGTAAAATTTCTAGAAAAATATTTCAATATACTGCTATTTTTGAACCTGCAGATGAAGGTGGTTATGTTGTTACTGTTCCTGCCTTACCAGGATGTGCTACACAAGGAGATACATTTGAAGAGGCAAGAATGATGATTCAAGATGCTATACAAGGATATATCTCTGTCCTACAAGAAGAAGGACAGGTCATTCCTCAAGAAAGAGAAGATGTCATTGTTACAAAGGTATCTGTGAAAAATTTGTTAAATATATAAATAACTGTTATGGCATCGTTTAAATCACGTGAAGTTGTAAGAATCCTAGAAAAATTAGGATATATCCAAAAAAGACAAACTGGAAGTCATTTAATCATGTATAACCCTCAAAAAAATCGCATAATACCAATCCCTATGCACAATAAAGATATTAAGAAAGGCCTTTTGAGAGGAATCATAAAACAGGCAGAATCAACGGAAAAAGAATTTTTAAAACTTAAATAAAAAATATTCAGGCATTTCGAACCGCACACATATCCCAGTGTATAAGTACATTTTTGACGTTTCAGATGGGGTTATCGCACTTACTGAGGGCACCGGGATTCGAACCCGGAACAAACAGCTTAAAAGGCTGATGCTCTACCGTTGAGCTATACCCCCAAATTTGTAATGATAATAACACAAAATATCAGAAATATTCAATTTACCCCTGCAACAGATGAATTTATATTTAATTTCTTATAAATTTCATCAAGCTCCTTATCAGATTCAAAAGCAATATTTATACTTCCTTTTCCATAAGAATTTCTTTTTATTTGAACCCTACCAAAGTATGATTTAAGGTGGTTCTCTATAACAAGCGCCCTTTGATCGAGAACATTAGCTTTTTTCACACCTAGCTTTGGATTCATTGCAAGAAGCTTATCTATAAGTTCGTGTGCTTTACTTCCAGAAAGACCATCTTTTATCATCTTATCTAGAAGGCTTTTTTGTAATTTTAAACCTGTAAGTCTCAATAATTCTTCTGCTTGTGATAAAACAATCTTATTATTGTATATAGCTTCCTTAATAAACTGAGGAAGAGATAGCAATTTTAAATAGCTTTCAGCTGTAGATTTAGATATACCTATTTTTTTCGCAATATCAATAATATCCATATCAAATTGGTCTTTAAGGTTAGATATAGCTACTGCTTGTTCCATCACATTTAGATCCTTCCTTTGAAAATTCTCAATTATTGCAAAAGCCAATAATTCTTCATTGAGAGCCTCTTTTATTATAATAGGAACTTTCAAAAGACCAAGATTTTTTGCAGCATTTAATCTTCTTTCTCCTGCTATAAGCTGATATTTTCCTTCTTTGGCCTTTGTAACTAGTAATGGTGAAAGTATTCCGTTCTCTTTAATTGAAGCCATCAGTTCTTCTAATTCTTTTGATGGTTCTCTACGTGGTTGATAAGGATTTGGTACAATAAGTGTTAGAGATACTTCCTTATATCCATCCACAGATGAATTTTGAATCAGAGCTGAAAGACCTCTCCCCAATGTCTGATTTTGTGAATTATCTTTCTGATTATCCATATTACTATTTAAATCTTAATAAAATTTCATCCGCAAGTTTTCTATAACTTGAAGCTCCTGATGATGCTGAATCATATTGGTTTATAGTCTGTCCAAAAGAAGGAGCCTCAGCAAGTTTAACATTCCTAGGAATTATAGTATCAAAAGTTTGTCCTTTAAAAAAGCTCCTTATTTCTGAGGCTACAGATTCAGATATCTTAGTTCTTGTATCATACATAGTTAGGATAACCCCAGATATTTCCAGTTTAGGATTTAGAGAATCCTTTATCATTGAAACAGTATTTAAAAGTTGAGATATACCTTCCAAAGCAAAATATTCACACTGTACAGGAACAATAATATGATCTGAGGCAACGAAAGCATTAATAGTAAGCATACCTAGAGATGGGGGTGAATCAATAATTACATAGTCATATTGCGTTGCAAAAGTACTTAGAGTAGATTTTAATTTACTCTCTCTTGAAATCTGTCCTACAAGCTCAATTTCTGCTCCAGCTAAAGATATACTTGAAGGTATTACATAAAGGTTCTCAATACTAGATGCTACAAAAACTTCTTCAGCTTTCTTTCCATTTATGATCATATCATACACAGAAGGAGCTCTAACACCTTCAGTTTCAGCATTTAATAAACCAAGTCCTGAGGTTAAGTTACTCTGAGGATCAAAATCAACAAGAAGAACTTTCTTCCCTGATTCTGCAAGGTATGCACCTATATTAAGCGCTGAGGTGGTTTTCCCCACTCCACCCTTTTGATTTGCAATAGTTATTATCATTAGTTAAGTTTAGAATAAATTTGATTATTCTTGATATAGTAATGTACAGTAGGAACAAATCCAAATCTATTTAATGGCCAGTACACAAACCAAGCTTCTCCTTTTATTGCTGATCTTTTTACAAATCCCCATTCTCTTGAATCTGAACTATTCTCTCTATTATCTCCCATAACAAAATATTCACCCTTTGGTACAGTAATTGTTACATTATTAGGTAAGAATGCCATACCAAAAGTTTTTACAGAATTTTTTATGTATGCTCCTTCATGAAGTAAATCTCCGTTTACATAAACAGATCCATTTCTAACTTCTATAGTATCTCCAGGAAGACCAACTATCCTTTTTATATATTCTTCTGTTGGTGAATAATTAAAAATAATAACTTGCCCACGTTGAGGCTCGGAATATGTATAAATAAGTTTATTTGTAAGTAGATATTCATGATTTAGAAAATTAGGCATCATAGATTCTCCTACCACTACATGGGGAGATGCTATAAATATATATATTACTATAGCTATAGCAAGAGTAATAACTACAGTTTCTAAAAAATCTACTAAAAAAAACTTTAACAGGTTGTTAACAAAAGACTTAGGGTCTTTATTCTTCATAATGTATCATATTAAATTTAAGGAATTACACACCGAACCCAGGTCCGTTAGATCTAGATACTTTCATATGATATAACAAATATTAACATTATTCAATTAACATCACAAAAAAGTACCAGAATAGTAATTATAATTCCATAAGCTCAAATTGAAATTGGTCTTTTTATAATATTTTAAGGCTTTGAGCATAAAATTATTCCATATAGGTGCTGCAGTTGTCTCTCCCCATGTGTTATTGGATGTAAAGGAATAGTTATCATTCCCAGACCATACAACTGCAGTTAGATTTGGAGAGAATCCTGCAAAAATATTATCTATATGATTATTAGATGTACCAGTTTTACCTGCAACCTGATATCCTTGATCTATAACAGGAGCCATAGTGTAATAGTGTTTAATTATACTTATAACCATTTCTACATAAAGTTTACTAAATACTCTAGTACCTTTTGGATTAGTATTGTTATATATTAATTGATTGTACTTGTTATATATTTTATCTATTGGAGATGCCTTATAAAAAGTTCCATAGTTAGCTAACGTATCATAAGCTTGAGCCTCCTCAAGTGTTGTTATATCACACCCCCCAATGACTGCAGTATAACCACATTGATTAATACTTTTGTTTGTAAATTCAATTAATCCTACATTCCTAAAAGTTTGGAATACGCTGGCTAAACTTGTTAGCTCCGCTGTTCTTATTGCGGGTATATTTCTTGACTGTAATAAAGCTGTCGCTACACTTATTGCACCCATATATGTACCATTCCAATCGGTAGGTTGCCATCCTCCAATATCAAGTGGTGTGTCATAAACTATAGAATTTGGGGTTAATAATTTTTTTTCAAATGCTGTTATATATACAAACGGCTTTAAAGAAGATCCTGGGGATACAAGAGATAAGGTCGAATTAACAGCACCTTTTACATAAGTAGTGTTTGCATTGTAATTTACAGACCCCACCATAGCTAGAACATGTCCATTTTGAGGATCTAACGCTACCAATGAAGAGTTGTGTGTGTTATATCCTTGGTTAACTAGTGTGTTCACACCATTTGTAATAACATTTTGTGCAATACTCTGTAGTTTCAAACTCAAAGTTGTATACACTTTAAAACCTCCAGCATCAACTTTCGCTGTTCCATACATCTGATCAAGATATGCTCTTGTATAATATATAAACCAAGGAGCAACAAGAGTATTTAAGTTAGTATTAAATGTTAATTTTGTACTTTCTGCAGTCTTTATTTTAGGTACAGGTATTTGAATAATATTCTTATGTATTAGCATTTGGTTTAACACATAACTTTGTCTTTGAAATGCTAATTCAGGATGGGTGCCATATAAAGGAGAATATACTCCTGGGGCCTGCACTATACCTGCAAGAAGTGATGATTGGGCAACATTAAGGTCTTTTGCTGGTATACCGAAATATGTTTTAGCAGCCATCTGTATACCATATACATCCCCACCAAAAGAAATATCATTTAGATATGCTTGTAATATTTGTTTTTTTGAATATTTCGAAGAAACTTCTAATGTTAAAAATAAGCCTTTTATTTTTCTTTTTAATGACTGTGTATCTGATAGGGCTGTTAGTTTAACTAATTGCTGAGTAATGGTACTCCCTCCTTGTATCCCCACACTAGAATGAAAAATGTCATCATATAAAGCTCGCAAAATACTAGCAGGATCTATACCTAGATTTTCACTAAAAAAATGAACATCCTCAGCCGAGATCATAGCTTTAATCATATAAGGAGATATTTGATTATACTTAACATACTCCCTATTTTGATTGCCATATATAGTATCAATCAATGTACCATTCCTAGAGTATATAAGGGTGTTCTCTGAATTATTACGAAGTAAAGGGACTGTAACCTTAGGTAATCCTTTTAAATAGACACTAGAAACTATAGATAGAGATATAACCACTAATGTTATAAGAGAAATTGATCCTGTGATAAGAACCGTAAATATTATATAGGTTATTCTTAGAGTTTTATTAGTTTTCTTCTTTTTTTTATCTAACGCTTTATGTATTATTTTCCTACTATTGTTTTTTTCAGATCCTTTTAGGAGCTTTGATAGAGAGAAATGTTTGGATCTAGATCTTTCAAAATTGGATCCTTCGGATTTAGCTCCTTTGAGTCTAAACTTATGTGGATTTAATTTAGGGTCTTCAGATTCCATGTATATCATTATATCTGAAATCTGTAAAAAGGAAAATTTGTATATATACAAATGTATCTTGGTTTGCTATAATAATCTTAGAATCAAGACGGAAAGGGGCGGTTTAAGACTCCATGCTTAAACAGAACCTTTCCTCTTTTTGTATCAGGACCCCCCAGATTTATCTCCTTCAGATTCAGATCTCTTGGCTCTGGAGCCCTTATATTCTAATTTCAATTTTAAATCATTCACAAACCACTTTTTTCCACTAGCGACTTTTTTAAAAAGACTGCTATAAAGATTTTTATTAGGTATTAGTAATACTTTAAGTTTAGATTGAGTATCTAGATAATCCACTAGACAATAAAAGTCACCATCTCCTGTTACTATGATAGCCTGATCATAATTTTTAATTTCAATCATTGTCTGCAATACTAATTCAGCATCACAGTTTCCTTTAACTGTGCCGTTTCTGGTAAGTGTAGGTTTAAAAATAATAATATAGCCCATTTTCTGTAATGCGGTATACATTGATTGATTTTCATCAATAAAACCTATAAATAGGAAACATTTAGTAGCTGAGTACTTATTCTCTAGATATTTCTTAAATTTTCCAAAATCCAATATCCACCCCTGATCTCTCACAGCTAAATTCAGATTTTGACTATCAATAAATGCGTAATTGTTATTTTTCATTAACTTTAATTATATTATAAAATTTCTATAATAACTAATCTAGACTATATCTTAATATTGGTGTATATTTTTGATAATATACGGAAATTAATATATAATCTCAAGATATTGCTGGGGTGGCGGAACTGGCATACGCGACGGACTTAAAATCCGTTGGAGCAATCCATGAGGGTCCGAGTCCCTCTCTCAGCATATAACGGAATGTAGTTCAGTTGGCTAGAACGCTTGCTTT
>JAJZDR010000070.1 GCA_021805885.1 bacterium
AAGAGGTATTGAAAAAGGAGTACAGAAAGTAGTTGAAGATCTAAAAAAACAATCTAAGGCAATTTCAAATACGAAAGAGGGTTATTCTCAAGTTGCAACAATATCAGCAAATAATGATAAAGAAATAGGTGATCTTATTGCAGATGCAATGGTAAAAGTTGGGAAAGATGGTGTTATTACTGTAGAAGATTCACAAACAATGAATAATGATATTGAACTTGTAGAGGGTATGAATTTTGATAGGGGATATATATCTCCATATTTTATAACAGATACTGAAAGACAAGAGGTTGTCTTGGAGAATCCATATATACTTATTGCTGATTTAAAAGTATCTGCTATAAAAGATCTTCTTCCTATAATAGAGAAAACTGTACAATCAGGGAAGAAAGAAATGCTTCTTATAGTAGAAGACCTTGATGGAGAAGCTTTAGCAACATTGGTTGTTAACAAGCTAAGGGGTGTATTCAATATTGCTGCTGTTAAAGCTCCAGGTTTTGGAGATAGAAAAAAAGAGATGTTAGAAGATATAGCAGTCCTTACAGGAGGAAATGTGATATCAGAAGAGCTTGGAAGAAAATTAGAAAATTGTGAGATTGAGGATTTGGGTAAAGCCAGAAGAGTTACAATTAAAAAAGATGATACTACTATAATAGACGGAGCTGGATCAAAAGTGGAGCTCAACGCAAGGGTTGATATGATAAAAAAACAATATGCTGAAGCAACTTCAGATTATGATAAAGAAAAACTTCAAGAAAGGGTTGCAAAGTTACAAGGTGGTGTTGCAGTTTTGAAAGTAGGCGCAGCAACAGAAATAGAGTTAAAAGAAAAGAAAGATAGAATAGAAGATGCTTTGGCTGCAACAAGAGCTGCAGTAGAGGAAGGTATTGTTGCAGGAGGTGGGTTAGCTTTGTTTAATGCATCAAAGGTATTAGATTCCATGCAATTTGGTGATGAAGATGAAAAAATTGGATCATTAATACTTAAAAGAGCACTTGCATACCCTGCAAAACAAATTGCTTTTAATGCAGGCGTTGAAGGAGAAGTAATTGTGAGTAAAATAGGTAAGGAGATAGGATATAATGCAGCAACTAATGATTATGTAAATATGATAGAAGCTGGGATTATAGATCCTGTTAAAGTTTCAAGACTTGCAGTAGAAAATGCTGCATCTGTAGCAGGAATGTATCTTACAATAAATGCTGTTGTTGTTGACTTACCAGAAAAGGAAGATAAAGCTCCAATGGGAGGAGGAATGGATGGTATGGGCGGAATGATGTAATTTTTTACATTTTAAAAAGGGGGGTATTTTTGCCCCCTTTTTTTATGCTGGCGCTTATTTTTTATGATATCATTAAGTATGATTTTAAATAAAAAACAAACAATACTCAATAAATGACCCTTGCATTTATTATAAAACCCTGGTAACATTACCAGTAGAAGGAGAACATATGAACACACAGTTATCTCACACAACTGAAAATCACAAGCGAACTATTGCATACCGTAACCGTTTACGTACTCAGGGTGTTAAGCGTATTGAGGTTAGAGTCTCTAGCCAAGATGTTCCTCTGGTTCACAGTATTGCCAGAATCCTCCGTACTGACGGGAATGAAGCTACTAGTTTGCGCGAGAAGATACAACAGGCCACAGGTGGCGGAGTAGATACATCAACGGGTAAAGACCTTGTGGCATTTTTACGCCATTCCCCACTGGCAGAGGTGTCCCTTAATTTAGAGCGAGACAAAGCAACAAGTCGCACCGTTACCTTTGAGTAAATGGTCTTATGAAGAAGTATTTGCTAGACACAAACGTTATTAGTGAGATTATTCGTCCTGAGCCCGATACAAACGTTATTGTTTGGCTTGAAAACCAAAAAGAAACTACCCTTTTTATATCAGCTGTCACTTTTGGAGAGTTGGCTAAGGGGATCGCTATGCTTGCGGACGGAAAACGAAAAGTACGTTTGTTACACTGGCTGAACACTGAAGTCAGCTACCGGTTTAACGGACGTATTCTACCGTTTGATGATCGAGCGGCTATGCTCTGGGGGGAGTGGAATGGTTCAGGTATTCAGGGCGGTCACTCATACCCCATTCTTGATAGTCAAATAGCCGCAATCGCAGCCCGCTTTGAATGTGTGCTTGTCACCAGAAATATAAAAGACATTGAGGGGCTACCAGTAGAAAGTCTTAATCCCTGGAATAAACAATAAGATTTGAGCTACTATACCATTCCATTATATAATAAAGATACAAAAGATTTTTTTCCTAAGTAATTTGTATTATCTTTAATGTATTATACATATATGAATAAAACTTTCTTTTGATACAGCTATTCATGAAATCCTAAATTGAATTGAGAGAGTAAAAACAATAGAAAAAAATGAATGCTAAAATTTCTACAAGAACCCATATTGGGGCACATGTTGACTCTGTTTCTTATTTTTTGTGATATCATTAAGTATGATTTTAAATAAAAAACAAGAAGCTGCTGTTAATAATTTGGATAGGCCTCTTGTTATTACAGCTGGTCCTGGATCTGGAAAGACAAGAGTTCTGATTGAAAAAATTAAATATCTAATACAATCTGGATATAAGGATAATGAGATATTAGCTTTAACTTTTTCAAAAAAAGCTGCAAGTGAGATAGAAGATAGATTATCTGATCATATTGGGTTTTTATCTTCTTTGGAAGTATCAACATTCCATTCATTCTGTGAGAGGATATTAAGAGAAAATGCGAATTTAGTTGGAGTATCAAAGGATTTTGTTTTGATGGATCAAATGGAGGCATTTGTTTTAATCAAAGAGCATATATTTGATTTTGAAATTAGCGACATTTTAAGACCAGTATCAAATCCATATAGTATGATAGATAAAATTCTGACTTTTATATCAAAGCTTGAAGATGAGTATATATCACCCTTGGAGTTTTCAAAGTTTGATCTTAGTGAAATTGATGAAGATGAAAGACCTTTATATAGGGATTTGCAGCATTTATACCAAGAGTATTTTGGTCTTAAAATAAAAAGTTCAAGGTTAGAGTTTAATGATGTAATTTTTTTAGTAGTAGATCTTTTCAATAATAACAAAAAAATATTGGAAAAATATCAAGAGAGATATAAATATATTTTGGTTGATGAATACCAGGATACTAATTATATCCAGAATCTCCTTATAACATATCTTGCATCAGAGCATAAGAGTATTACAGTTGTTGGTGATAGGAATCAGAGTATATATAAATTTAGAGGGGCAGCATTATCAAACTTTAATAGCTTTAAAAAGAATTTCCCAGATTTTCTAGAGCTAGATCTTGGATCAAACTATAGATCATACCAGGATGTATCTGATGTTGCTTTCTCATTGTTTAACCTTAAATCTATGGAAAGTTTGAAAGGATATAAAAAAGGAAGTATAGAGATTTTAAATTTTGAGAATGAAAAACAGGAGATAGAATATATAAAGGATGAAATTTTAAAACTACATCAAAGTGGTGTGAACTTTTCTGATATTGCTATACTGTTGCGATCTAATATATATATTAGTTATTTTAAAGAAGTATTTGAAAAGTTTCAAATACCATTCTATACAAAAGGATCTATAAGTTTCAAAAAATCAGAAGAGATCAAGGATTTGATTGCATTTGTGAGATTTTTAGAATATCAGAGTGACGATATCTCATTTTTTAGGATCTTGACCATTAAGGTTTTTGAACTTTCAGATGATGACATTTCAAAATTTATTGAAGGAGCAAAAGAAAATAAATTGTCATATTTTATATATTTAGAGAAATTATACAAGGAATCTGTTGCATCTGGTATAGAGGATAGAAAGTTAACAAATTTATATGACACTCTAAATACTTTGCTAGGTCAAAATATAAATATGTATGATAAGGTAATAGATTTTCTCGATAGATCTTCATATTTTGAGTACATTCATTCATTTCCAGATGCTTCAATAAGAAGAGCTAATATTGATAATTTCATAGCGTTGCTTTTAAGATTCAAGGATAATAACGAACATAATATTTCAAAATACCTTCAATATATTGATAAGGTATCATTTGATGAAGTTGAAACAGGGACAAATTACGATGGAGTTACTATATCTACAGTACATGGGTCAAAGGGAACAGAATATGACTATGTATTTTTGCCATACCTTGTAAAAGACAGATTCCCATCAAGAGAGAAAGGAGGAGATTTTAAAATACCTGAAAGTCTTTTAAAAGAAAAAATAGAAGAAAATGAATCAGATGATGAAGAAAAGAGATTATTTTTTGTAGGAGTAACAAGAACAAAAGAAAAATTGTATCTCTCATATTCTAATTTCTATGAAGGGTTGAAAAGAGAGAAAAAAAAGAGTGAATTTCTAGATACTATAATAGAGAGTAATCAAATTAAAATATCAAAGATAAAATATTCTTTGAAAGATAAGACAGATTATGATACACCCCGTTTTATTATTCCTAAAAAATTAGATAAAAAAATTTACAGTTATACTCAAATATCTGAATTTAAAAGATGTCCTCTTCAATATTACTATGATTATATTTTAAAAATACCAAAGAAACCTAATGTTGCTCTTTTTTATGGAACCATGATTCACTCATCTATAAAAAGATTTTTAGATTTATATAAAGGTGAGGATAGAAGTTTATTAAACCTTCAAAAAGAGTTTATATCATTGTGGGATAATTCGGATAAAAAAGTTTTTGAAAATAAGATTCAAGAGAACGCTTTCAAAAATAGAGGATTAGAATCTCTAAAAACGAGTTTTAGTATGATTATTCCAGAAGCTGAAAAATCTTTACAAGAAGAATCTTTTTATATTAGTGTTGATAGGTTCAATGTTACAGGAAGGATAGATAGAGTTGATTTTTTCTCTGATAATACAGTGTCTATTATAGATTACAAAACAGGGAAATCTAAATCTCAAGACCCTTTAGATCAGAATTTACAGTTAACATTATATGCTCTTGCAGCTGAGGGTAAATTTAAAAGGGAAATAAAAGATTTAAGCTTGCAATTTGTTGATGAAGGTATTAATCTTAAAAAAAAGGTAACAGATATTGATCTTGAAAAGAATAAGAGAGAACTGATACAATTGATGTCTTTAATGGAAGAGGGGGAGATTAGGGCTACGCCTTCTTATATGTGTAATTTTTGTGATTATATAAACTTATGCTACAAAATGTGAAGAGGAAAATATTGGTAATACTAGCAGCAGTTGTCTATATGGTTGTTTTTTCAAATGTGTTTTTATATACAAATGTTTATGCTTCCACAGGTCTTACATGCAAAGATCTGATTCCAATTTATAATAATAGTAATCCATATACTGGTTCTCTAAAAGGCTACACAAATTTTACTACTGCTAGTTATGATACTGCTGTTGGAATTAATAATTCATTTTCGTGTTCTCCCTCTACTTTTCCATCTGCAGTTACTAGCTCGAATGTTGTATATACGCAACCATCAGTAAGTTGTAGTATTAGATCAGTTTGTGTTTACAGTATTAACTTTTATTATCCAGCAGCTGCAGCTTCTTCTCCTACTTATGATCCGGTTAATGCTTGTATGTTTAATGGTCAGCTAAATGGAAGTTGCTATAGTTGTTTGTTACAAAATCAAGGTAATAATAATTTTCAATATATATATACTGACTTTGGTTGTGTAAATTCTACTCCTTCTGGTGTTGTTAATTTTATTTATATACTTGCAATAGTTATAAGTTCAATGCTTGCATTTATAACATTGCTTATTGGAGGGTTTTTAATAATGACATCATCTGGTGACCCAGATAAAGTCAATAGAGGAAAAACTTTAGTTAGGAATGCTATAATTGGGCTTATAGTTATAATACTTGCTGTGGTTATATTGGGACTTATAGGTTCTATATTTAATATTTCTCAAATAGCATTA
Source organism: bacterium (assembly GCA_021805885.1). The sequence continues at coordinate 5,933 of JAJZDR010000070.1, forward strand.
TGATAAAATCTATATTCGTACAAAAAGTTTTTGCTGCTTGTTCTGCATCATCAGGATGTACCACAGTATCTTCTCCTTTTGGAGGAGGATTAAGTCTCCCTAATATTTTGCATATGGTCTATATAGTTTTTCTTTTTATAGTAGGATTAGTATTTTTTATATTGATTGTAGTATCTGGAATTAAGATTATATCCTCAGGAGGAAATAGAGAGAAAATAGCAGCAGCTCAAAAAACATTAGTTTCTGCTATTATTGGCCTTGCGATAATACTTTTGGCCAGTGTAATATTAGGGTTATTAAGTAGTATAATACCAGGAGGACAAAATTTTGGATTATAGAGTTGCAATTTATCGTTATAGGTATTAATCTTAAAGTGATATGTATTTTTATAATTATATAAGTTTTATGTTTCGAAGGATAATACAATATATTTATATATTACTTTTTGGGAGCATACCTTTTTTAAGTTTCTTTCTTGTTAGTAATGTATATGCAGCATCTTCATCATCTTTTAGCATAGGTAATATAGTAAACCCTAGTGGTTATTCTGGGAATGGTGTTATTCCTCATTTAATGTCTTTAATATTGCCACTTGTTTATGGAGTTATTGGTATAATAGTTTTTGGACTTATTCTATATTCTGGATTTTTGTGGATGACATCAAACGGTGATAAGCAAAAAATAGATAGAGCAAAGTCTGTATTGACTGGTGCAGCCATAGGTGCTAGCATAATCTTTCTTGCATACGTAATAAGTTTACTTGCAGTACATATATTATGAAGAGCAAAATTTTAAAATACACATTCCTATTCTTATTTGTTTTTATGGGGTATTTTACCATTACTTCTAGTGTTTTTGCCCAATCAAACCCTTGTAGTATTTTAGGTGGAACTTCGAATGGCAGTGTATGTAATTTTGGATCATCAACAATACCTGCAGCAAATTGTTCTAGCTTAAATTCAACAATAGGAGAAATAGTAACGCTACTATTCTTTATAGCTGGACTAGTGTTTTTTGTTATGATAATTATTTCTGGTTTGAAGATTATGACATCTGGTGGAGATAGAGAAAAATTTGCTGGAGCACGTTCATCACTGGTTTATGCAATTATAGGTATAGTTATTGTGGCTGGATCATTCCTTATTGTTGAGGTAGTATTTGGACTTTTGCATGTGAACGGGTCCATATTTACTAGCTCACCTATTAGTTCTAATTGTTCTATTAAATAAATAATGATAAAGAAGTTAAAAAAATATAATTTTATTTTAGGATTTTTATCATTATTAACACTATTGGTAATTCCTTTTAATGTTATTTATGCTCTACCTGTTGGTCCTGGTCCAGGGAGTCAAAGCACGTTTGGCGCTTCTCCTCCACATCTAACGGGTCTTGTAGGTGTTTTCTCTGCATTAATTGGACTTATGTATACTATAGTTACATTAGTTTTATTTATAATCGTTTTAGTAAATGGTTTTAAATACCTCTTTAGTGGTGTAAATCCAGATTTAAAAGATCAGGCAAGGAAGGGTTTAACATATGCTTTTGTTGGATTGGCTGTTATAGTGCTTGCTTATTTTATAATATTACTTGTAGGTTCTTTTGTAGCACCTAATTTTACCAATTCTTTTGTTAGTGGATCAACTCTACAGTTTAATTTGAATATTCCTACCCAAAAGTAGTTTTATGACAGGCTATATGATAGTATTTTTTATGTATATATGTTAAAATCGGTGAAGGAGGTGAAAGTTTTATGAAAATAAAAAGTTTATTTAGAAAAAGTTTAGGTTTAATATCTTCTTTGGGGATATTATCTTTTCTTGCTGTTCCTGCTTTTGCTCAGACAGGGTATATACCTTCTAGTATTACTGGAGCTTCAATTTCTTCAAATCCAAATCAACTAATTACAACAGTTATAAATTTCTTATTCATAATTGTAGGATTAGTATTCTTCATTATGATTGTTATAGCAGGGATACAATGGATCACCTCTGGTGATGCTGAAGATAAAAAATCTGCAGCTCAAAAAAGACTTGTAAATGCTATTATAGGAATAGTAATTGTTGTAGCATCATATTTAATAGTAGAAGTTGTATCAGGATTACTTGGTGTAGGTGGATTGTTTAATCAATCTCCGTTCCAAGGAAATTGTTCAGGTGGAACTTGTACGTTAAATTCTTCTTTCTAGGATCTATATTCTAATTTAGGAGAATTATATTGAAATAAATAAAAAAAGGAGTGTTAACCACTCCTTTTTTCTTTGGATCTAGATTCTTGGATCTAGATCCTTATAAAGATTAGGAAATCTTTATTGTTTTTGGTTTTGCTGCATCTTGTTTTGGAAGAGTGAGTTTTAATATTCCATCTTTAAAGTCTGCGCTAGCTTTTGTTGAGTCAACAAAAGTTGGAAGCACTATAGAACGTGCTATAGACTGATGTCGGATTTCTTTTCTATAGTATTTTCTTTTTTTCTTATTCTCCTCTTCTTCATCAGTTCTGTCAGCTTTTATTGTTAATGTATCCCTTTCAACACTTATCTCTAGATCTTCTTTTTTGAATCCTGGGACTCTCATTTCAACCATAACATTTCCTCCTTCTTCGTAAACATCAACACTGCCTACATTCGATGGAGAGAATAGGTCTACTTCCCATTCATCATCATCTAAAAACCTTGTTGGTAAATTTTTATACCATCTTGCTGTATCCCATGAAGATGGATTCCATCCAGATGGGTTCCATGTTGTTATTGCCATGAATATCACCTCCTTATTAGCATACAAATGATTACTCTGCTAATATTTTATATCCTAAAACCCATTTTGTCAAGATACTCGTATCAGATACTTGTATCAAGATATATGTTTTGTATATAAGGATTGAATTATTAATATATAACTTTAATATTTGCTATAATATATTTATATTAAAAATATATTTAATGAAAGATATTACATTTATACATACAGCAGATATTCATCTTGGAAGACCCTTTAAATACCTTGGTGAGAAATCAAAAGATGCAAAATCTCATCTTTATGATATTTTAGATAAAATTGCAGTTGTAGCAATAGAAAAATCAGTTGATTTTGTTCTAATATCAGGGGATCTATTTGATGACCCATATCCGTCACCTGAGTCAATATCAAGGTTTATGGACTTTGCTGATATACTAGATTCAAAAAAAATCAAAATAATTATTCTACCTGGAACACATGATTTATTAAAAGATGATTCTGTGTTTTCCAAACCTATTTTTTCTATACTTAAAAATGTATATACGTTTAATAAAAAAGGTAGAAGTGAGATAGACTTTGATGATCTGTCATTAGCATTGTATGGATATGCATCAGATAGAAATAAAATATCTGAATCTCCAATCACAGGTTTTTCAAAGAATGATAAATATAGATACCATATAATAATGGCTCATGGATCAGTACAAATAGAAGGGAAGTCTGCAAAAGACGATAGTCCAATAGAAATTGACGATATAGGAAAATCTTTCGCAGATTATATAGCTCTGGGTCATTGGCACCAAAATCTTGATTTTTCACAAAGCAGTGTTTCGTGCTTTTACTCAGGATCTCCAGAGCTTATAGATTTAGATCAGAAAAAGTCTGGCTTTATAATATATGGGAATCTAGATAAGAAAGAATTTACTCCAATAAAGGTTGGAGAGAGGTTTTTTGATGAGATGACAGTAGATATATCGTCGATACATACAGTGTCTGATATTATAAGAGCAATTAAGCTTAATCAGAACACTAATTTAATAAGAAAAGTAAATATTGTTGGGGAAAAACAAAAAGAGTTGTTTGGAGAAGATCTTAATAGTTTAAAAGATGAATTATCAGGACTTTTTTATTTTCTCACTTTAGATATAAAAACTGAAGATAACTTTTCAACACTTAATAAAAAACTAACAGATATAGATTCTAATTTCTCATCAGTTGAGAGAATATATATAGAAAAGTTGGGAGAGCTTATAAAAGAGTCTCAAAATATAGAAGATAAAAAAATCTATGAGAGTGCACTAGAGATGGGCTATGCTTTATTAAACGGTAAGAAGGTATCTTGATCCTTGGATCAAGATACATACACATGAATATTATAAAAGATTATGATTATTGAATATATAAAGGTTAAAAATTATAGACAAATAAAAGATAGTGAATACACTTTTAAGAAGGGTATAAATGTAATTTTTGGCCCTAATGAGAGTGGAAAGACAACACTATTTCATGTTCTTGTATCACTACTTTTTGATAACCCTAAAAAAATTAATAAGACATACAAAGATAGCTTGCGTCCATGGGGAGAGGATATATATCCATATATTGAATCTCGAATAAAAGTGAAAGATAATAATGGTCAAGATAAAATTCTTAATGTTGTTAAAGATTATAACAAAGGAAAGATACTAATTAATGGTGTAGAAGTAGAATCTTCTGATGACATTGCAGAATCTTTGGGTATAAGCAGAGATTTATTTCTAAAAATATCTTGTATATACCAAAATCAAGTATCTGTAATCGGGGATAATGCATCTAATTTACAGAAATCAATATTTGATATTATCTCAACAAAAGAAAACACCAATACAAATATTATAGATGTTATAAAAGATGTAGAAAATAGGATACAGGATATGCAGGTAGGAATGATGAGATATGCTAAAAATACTGGAATTTTAAAAAAGCTAGATGATGAGATTATATCTTTTAAAAATGATCTTCTTAAAAAGAAAGAGCTATTTTTAAAATCAGAAAAACAAACGGATGAAATTATGGAGAAAAGTACAAAATCAGAAGATATACAGAAAAACATAAATGAAATAAGGGAGCTTATTGATAATACAATAAAAGCTCAGGAGATAAAAAAGAGTATAGATTCTATAGACTCTAAAATAAAAGATATAGAATTAAAAATATCAAGAGTAACAGATATCTCTAAAAAATTATCAGAAGTAAAGAAAAACCTTGATAGAGAAAAATTTTCAAAGATAGATAAAGCTCAAAATGAAATACTATCCTTAACCAAAACTATTGAGATAAGAGAGCAAGATATAAGTAATATAAAAAGCAAAAAAGAAAAAATAGATAATTTGAAACTTAAACCAATAAGAAGGAATCCTGTTATAGCTGTTATAGTAAGTATACTACTAGTTATTCTTACAATTGCATTTTCATTTTTGGGTTACCTTATTTTAATTGCAGTTCTTGTGGATATACTATTTATAGGTATATATTTACGTTTTATTGATTATCATAAATTGAGTGCGTTTAAAAATCCTATTGATTCAGATTTATTAAATATTACTCAAGAATATGATAGATCTAAAGAAAGATTAAATAATATATTAAGAGAATTTGGAGTTTCAAGTACAAAAGATTTATTTAAAGAAAGATCTATCTTAAGCTCATTAAATGAGGAATATGTAAAATTATCTTCAACTTTGTCTGGGATATTACAAGATTCAAAGGACGAAAGTAAAGACCCAGAAAACTGGAATGCTACTATTGAAAAGTTAGAACAAAAACAAGCGGAGCTTTTTGTACAAAAGAAGGAGAATACAAATCTTTTAAATGATGATCTTAAATTATTTTTAAATGTTGACCCGTTGGTATTGAGGAGAAAAAGAATAGAGCTTGAAGACCTTGAAATGGAGCAAGCTATGCTTGATGATGAAGTTATAGCTCTGGATACTAGAGTGTCAGATTCTGAAGTAACTTCGGAACAAATAGAAGATTTAGAAGATACTATAGATTTAAAAGAGAATGAGAAAAAATTTTATGAGAAAAAACTTAAAATTCTAGAGGTTGTACTTTCAAATTTAAAATATGCTAAAGAAAAAAGTTTTGTGGATGTATCTTCGGATATAAATGATCTGGGATCGTCTTGGATATCAAAATTAACAGACTCCAAATATACGAAGATAAGTATAGGTGCTAAAAATAATTTCTCTATCTATTCTGAAAATCAACAAAGATATATTAATATGGCAGAGAATCTTTCTGCAGGGCTAGTTGATCAAATTTATCTTCTTGCTAGATTTTCTATATTAAATAGTGTGATGAAAGGTAATGGATCTCAATCTGCTGGAACTGGAGCTAAAGAGTCTATAATGCTTTTAGACGATCCTTTTGTTACATTTGACTATAATAGATTATCTTTAATAAAAGAATTACTGTTGTATCTTTCAGATTTTAATCAAATTTTTTTATTTACGTGTCATGATTCTTTTAAAGATCTAATATGAAGATTAGAAATCTTGTTTTATCGGGAATGTTATTTCTATTAATAGGGTTTTTAACACCTTTAATTTTGACTGCTCAATCTAACACTCAAACTATAACTAGTCTAGAAAATAGTATAACTACTCTAAATAATCAGTATAATTCCGATAGTCTTCAACTTAAACAATTAGAAAATCAAAAACAAGGATATTCTAATTCGCTCAATCAAGTTAACCAAATATTTGCTAGTGAGGATAACTCTCTTAATGCAATACAAACATTACTTTCTTCCTTAAATAACAAACTTATAATTGATAAAGGAAAATTATCAACATATATAAAAAATAGAAATTTAGCATATAAAATGTTTTATGAAAATACTCAAATAAATCCAGTATATCTTGTATTTTCAACTTTGAGTTTTTCTTCTTTTGTAGTTCAGTGGGGTTCTAATCAGGCAGAAATAAGTAATTTCAAACAGCAAATAAGTATTGTTAATAACAAAATAGCAGAGATTAATAAAGGTGTGATTTTTGAAAAACAACAAGGTGTGAAAGTATCTCAAGAGCTTGCATTAGTTAACTCACAAAGAAATCAAATTTATGGTCAACTATATTCCCTAAATAATAATATTAATGGAAATATAGGGAATTTAAATTCTTTGAAAAGTCAGATTGCTCAAATTCAAACTGAAATTAATAATTTAAATGCTATAGTTGCACAAAAAACTTCTCAAAATCAGGGATCTGTTGCTCCACCAGAAGTTAATAATACTTCGACAGCTTGTAGCAATAACGAATGTCAGTTTAAATTTTATTCAAATGGTCTTGGTAATTATTTTGGAGCTTCCCAATATGGTATGTTAGGTATGGCACAAGCTGGAAAAACTTATCAGGATATAGCATCATTTTATTATCCAGGAACATCTATACAAACCTTTAGTAATGTAGATAATCAAAATGTTACAATTGGAGGTCAATCAATGACTCTTGGTCAATATCTTGCAGGATTAGATGAAGTTCCATCGAATTGGCCTCAACAATCAGTAGATGCTCAAATTTTGATGGCCAGAACATATGTTTTATACTACTGCGGGATAACATTTACTACATGTGCATTATCAAATGGTCAAGGTTTCCAGGTTTATAGTGGAGGAAACTCTAAAAAATCAGAGGTAAGTGATACGGCTAATCAGGCAATAGTATATGGCGGAAAGCCTATATATGCTGCCTTCTCGTCTTCTAATGGAGGTTATGTTGCAAGTTATTCTTCCGCTATATGTGCTCTTGGGTGGAGTAATTGTGGAAGCTCTATTCCTTATCTTCAAAGTAGTCAAGATCCATATGATACTTCATCGATAGATCCTAATTATCAATATGTTAACCCTGCAATGACATCTATACAACTTGTGAATATTATAAATACTGCTAGAGCAGTATGTCTATCACTAAATAATAATTGTAATTTTCTTCAAGTTGGAGGAAATATTGGAAGTCTTCAAAATTCAAATATATGTGGTACGTCAGTATCTTTATTGCCATATACTGGCGACTCAAAGCTTGCGAGTGCAATCAATACTGATATGCAAAATACATGCTCTAACAATGGGTCTAATGATACTTTTTCAAACGTAAACAATTACTTAACATCCAATGGAGTCACTCCTATACAAGATATCACTGGTTTCTCCATTAACCCTATAGGCAAAGCTCAGCTAGCATCTACTATTACTGTAAATTCTAGTCAAGGAACTTTTACTTTTGATGCAGGAGCTTTTTTCTGGGCTTTTAATATGGTTGCCCCAAATTATAGTAACTGGGGAGATGCTCTTACAGGAGTGAGATTTTATGTGACCTACTAGATAATATTTTTTAAATAAATGTGATATCATAAAGTAATATGGCAAAACTTGATGTAGACATTAAAAGTTACATTGCAGAAAATATAGACAAAAATGTATTCTCCCATGTTTACATGCATCTTCCACAGGATGAAAGCCTCATAGAGACTAGAGGAAAATTATTTTCGGCAGTTGATATTAAAGGCCCAGAAGGCTTTGATGGCCAGGCTTTTATAGATCCATTTCTGGATGACTTAGAGGATGAGTATTTCACGGAGACTGTTTCTGGAATTTTAAATATTCTTGATAAATCTATAAATAATGCATATACAAATATGTCAAAGAAGATTATAGATGAGAATATTGAGAGCAATGTAGATTTTAATATTATATGCCTAGTTGTTTGGGGGGATATAGTATACATGGCAAGAATAGGAACATCATATATATATCTTCTAAGAGAAAATAAAATATTAAATCTATCTGATCATTTATTATCTGTTAGTCAAAATGTTGTATCTACAGCATCTGGTTATGCAAAGGATGGAGACATATTTGTTTTAGCAACATCTGGTTCAAATTTGTACCTCACTGAAGATAAAATCAATCAGATAGTAGGTCTTGAAGATTCAGATTTGGCTGAGTTAAGCATAGGTATTAATAAGGGAGATATAAGTTTTTTTATACTTGATATTAAGGATACCGGCGATGAGATAGATGATAAAATTTTAGAAGAATCTTATACTAAAGATCAAAAAGAAGATGAAATTCTTAATGAACAAAATTTAGATAGTGAACACCCACAAACAGGAGATGCTCATGATACTGAGGGGAATCTCGATCTTGGTAGGTTTTCTTCAGATAAAATTAAAAGCACTATTAACGGATTTGATCTTAAAAGAAAATCTACAAATATTTCTTCTTTTCTAAAAAGTAATACAGCAAGCACATCTTCTAAGGTAGGCACTAGATTAAAGGAGGAATTTAAGAAAATAGAATGGAAGGTAATTGCAAAATCTATTATTACAGTAATAATAACATTTTTTCAGTTTTTACTAGACAGTGTACTATACCTTAAAGATAGAACTAAAAGACAGTATAAAGTTAGAATGACAAGGGATATTGATATACTTAAAAATGAAAAGTTTACGGTTTTAGGAATAATAGTAGTTATCATCCTTGCTTTTTTTTTTCTTAGGTAGGCACACTTTTAAAACTATTAGTTTTACAAATAATAATGCTAAGTTTGCATCATTAATATCTTCGATTAAAACTTCAATATCTTCTACCTTATCAACTCAATCTATAAGTTCTAAAGATACAATAATAGAAAATACTTTTCCTCTTATAAAAAAAGCATATAGTCTAAACGTTAATAATAAAGAGGTATCTTCTTTGAAATCTTCACTAAATACTTTGTATTATAAAACCAATAATGTAGTGCCTATATCCAATATAAAGGTATTGTCTGATATTGGTATTCTATATCCTGGATCCTCTATTAGTTCAGCTGCATCACTAAACGGTTATCTGTATTTAACTGATCCTGTAGCACAATATGTCTTTAAACTTTCAGAGAGTAATGTATCTACACCTCAAGTATTAGAATCACTAAAAACAGGAACAGAAATTCCCCAAGCCATAGCATATTCTAGGTATAATCAAACAATGTTTCTGTATGATACTAATAAAGGTTTACTCACGATAGGAAGCAATGGTGCAATCAATGCACAAGCTTCTCCTGTGTCAAATCCAATATCAGATGTGGTAACATATTCTGGAGATTTATACCTACTAGCTCCTAAGACGGGTACCATATATTTAGGCTCTAACTCTAGCTTTAATATTTCTAAAGTTTTCTCATCACCATTGTTAAAAGGTGCAAAATCTATTGCTATAGATGGGAATATTTTTGCAATTGGAGTAAATGGTAATATAATAAGGTTTTATAATAATACAATAACTCCATTTTCTATTTCTAATATTGCTGCAATGCAATATCCTCTAATACATCCATCATCAATATATGATACACAATATACGAATTATTTATATATTCTAGATCCACAACATCAAAGAATAGTTGTACTTCAAAAACCTGTAGCGGGAGCTACAAATACTATAGATTATACTTTCACAAAACAATACGTATATACTGGTCACCAAAATATCTTTAAAAATGCTACATATATGACCCTTTCAGCAAATCAACAAGAGGCATATATAATAGAAGGCAGCAAGATTATAAAAATGAATATATGAAAACAATATCTATAAATAAAAAACTCTACCATGACTATCAAGTATATAAAACATATCAGGCAGGGATGATACTTTTAGGTTATGAGGTTAAGGCAATTAAACA
>JAJZDR010000020.1 GCA_021805885.1 bacterium
TGTCTTGGAGGGGTATTAATTTTATAGAAAATTATGGAAGATATATTATGATGCCTAAGTCTAAGATTGAAAAAGTTCAAAATTGGTTTCTACAAAATGGTGTAAGAGCAATTATTTTAGGTAGATGGATTTTTGGACTTAGAATAGTTACAAATATAGTAAGTGGAATCTTCAGATATCCATATAAGAAATTTGTGTTTTTGACTCTGTTTGCAACTTTTTTTTGGATAATTTTCTATTTTACTCTGGGAATATTCTTTGGTAAATATTATACTTCTATAATTACGTTTTTAAGTCATTTCAATAGTATAGTGATAGAGCTTGTTTACTTAACATTCATAACATCTATCACTTTTTTATCACTACATATTACAAAAAAATTAGGAGAACGTAATCAATCTTAATTAGTATTGCTACAATTTGATGAAAGAATTTGAATACTTCCGTATGACAGAGAAGGTAGAGCATCAATTAGCATTTTAGAATTTAGTGGAGTGATATATGCGATGGTTGAATTTGCAGGAATTTTTATATATTCAGAATTAGTAGCTCCAGTTTTCTGCCCTGTAATTAAACATATCTCCATAGTTTGACTAGTACTAGATCCAGATAAAATTTGTAACTCATAATTCGCAGTACTGGAATTTGTGATACTGTTTATTTGTATCACAAGGTTAGGATATGGTGATACAGTATTGACAGTATGGACTACTTGTGAACCTATTGAAGTGTATTCAACAACATTTTGATAACCTCCAAAAGAAAATAAATCATTAGCTCCAGCTCCAGTGTATGTTGAATATCCCATTGCAGATGTTGGATACTCCATTGTACTTTGTGCAGATTGCCAGGATGATAGATTAGTTAACGTAGTGTAATATGTACTCTGTGATGTTCCCCCATTAAGTATGCCACCAAAAGCATACAGGTAGTTAACAGTAGTATTGCCAGGATCTTGTAATATACCGAGTCCCTCATCATATATTGAGCCTGAGAAACTACCTTGCTGTGGAGGTAATGATATATTAGCTAAATTGTATACATATATAGAGTTTGTTCCTCCACCCCCATTATTTCCTCCTACAATATATGCATTCCCATTTGATACAGTGATTCCTGCTCCATACAATGGAGACATTGTTCCGACTTGTGTCCAACTTGATAATCCCCCACCAGACCCTATAGTGGCTTCATATATTGTATTCATAGTTGCACCATAATAATTTCTTCCTCCAAATACAAAAATATTATTATTATATTCTACCGAGGATGCATGATATATACTTTGTGGAAGAGATGAAGTTTGATTCCATGATCCCAGATTTGATAGTGATGCTACATAAACACTGTTTGTTGGACTAGTATAGTAATAGGTATGTGGAGTATACTGATAACGATAACTAGTTATCCAAGTTAGTTGTTGGTGCCATGAACAATTGTTATAATATCCATGTTGAAGATATGGACTCCACCAAACATAATAAGAGAATGGAGTGTATTGACAAGAATAGACCCATGTATATATTGGATATTGGTATGGTACTAAGGCGTAGGTATAGTAAGTATAGGCTATATTGTTTATCCCTCCTATACTATATATATATGATCCATTAGTAACGGTAGAATTATTGTAGACTGCATTTGGTAGATTTGATACATTACTCCAATTTGAGGTGCCAGTCTGGGACATTGTTGTTTCATAGACAGAATTTAAAGCTGTTCCTCCATTTAAACCACCAATGATATATTCATTAGCTCCGTAACTAGTATTTCCAGCTTTTGATATATTTTGTGGAAGAGATTGTGCCCCTTGAGTTGTCCAATTATTTAAAATACCACTATAGCCAGTAGTAGTGGATGGAGTTGAAGTTATAGATCCTTGAAGATTTACTGACATAGACTGTCCTTGGTTTACAGTAAATGTATTCTGAGTTTGTGGGGTTATATTATATGTACATTTAAGTGTCGGTTTTACAGATCCGGGATTACAAATTGTAGGAGCTGTTAGTAAAGGCAATTGTTGAGGTATGGTAGTACTTGAAAATTCATTTTTCCCTATGTATGACAATCCATTTTGAATACCAGATTGCGCAGCAGAAAATGCTATTTGTCCTGAATAAGTTAGTGAGTTTTGAGATGTATTTAGAATAACTTTAGATGTTAGAGAAAGCATCATGATCAATAGGACTATAGCGATAAGCATAACTATTATAAGTGTTTGTCCTTTTGAATCAATTTTACCTATATTCACAATTATAATATAATATATACAAAAAAAGTATGCAATACTAAGAGTTGTAGAATTATTTGTAGTATTTTGATTATGAAATATTTTAATATAAAAATGCTGATTAGAGTATTATTTTTAATTGTGTTTGTAGCACTTTTTACCTTTTTATATACCTACTCTAGAATAAAATATGTAACTGTAAATGGAAATATTTATTCGAATAATGTATCTATTCTAAAGAGTGAAATAGTGTCCAGTATAAAAGGACAAAATATTTTTTTAATATCCAACCACACACTATATAATGATATACAGAAGATATATCCGTTTTTTAGTTTTAACAACTTAAAAGTAGAAAAAAAATATCCTAATAAGATTTCAATATATATAAAAAGTGATAAACCATTATTTTCATATAGTTTTAGTAATAGTGTATTTTTTGTATCTGCAAACGGTGATTCTATTAAAGCATACAAAAACAACAACGTAGTTAATATATCATCTGCTATAAAACCTACACATGAACAAATTTTAAATATGGTGAAATTGGTTAATGATGTTAATAATGAATATATGTTGTCTGTCTCATCATATGATTTATATAGTTCATATATACAACTTAATATGGGGGCAAAAACTGCAATTTTAACATTTGAAAGATCCATAAGAGCTCAAGTATTAGAGCTTAATGATATTCTTCAAACAGTAAATATGGCAAGTTGTAAAGTAATTAACGTAGAATTTAGTAAAATATTCTGTGGAACTTAGATAGCTCCATAAGTGATCTAAATATTGAAGATAAATTTATTTTAATATATACTATTCAATAATATTATGAAAGGTATTATTACAGGCATAGATGTAGGATCTTCAAAAATTACAACTGTAATTGTTAATGTTGATGAAGAAAATATATCAGTTATAGGAGTTTCTACTCATCCCTCAGAAGGCTTAAAGAAGGGTGTTATTATAAATATAGATGAAGCTATAAAAGCTATATCTGAATCTGTGGAGGCTGCTGAAAGAATGGCTGGTGTAAGAATTCAAAATGCAGTAATATCTCTTGGGTGTAGGCATATATCTTCAACAAATAATAAAGGTGTTGTAGCAATATCGAGAGATGAAATATCTGGAGAAGATGTGCTACGTGCCTTAGATAGTGCAAGAACTGTTTCCGTCCCTCAGTCGAGAGAAATAATGCATGTGATTCCAAGAGAATTTATAGTAGATTCACAAGGTGGTATTAAGGATCCTATTGGTATGTCTGGAATTAGGTTAGAGGTTGATACTCATATCATAACTATTACAAGTATGGTTTTACATAACCTTACTAAATGTATAAATCAAGTAGGACTTTCTGTTGAAGACATTTTTTTCTCGGGTTGGATTGATGCAGAAGTTATTTTATCATCAACAGAAAAAGAACTTGGAGTAATACTCATAGATATTGGTTTTGGGGTGTCAGATGTTGTTATATATATGGATGATGCTATATCATATTCTTTTTCAGTACCTATAGGTGGTTCAAATATAACAAATGATATAGCCATAGGGTTACGTTTATCTATAGATGATGCTGAAAAGGTGAAAACATCAATACCTACACTTGTGAAAAAAGCTCAACAAAGGCAAGAACAAGAGGAAAAGGATAAAAAATATGCATATCCTAAAAAGGAAACTTCAGATATAAAAGAACAAGATCTGATGTTAAATCTTTCTGATATAGGAATACAAACAGAAAATGGCTATGAAGAAATCAAAAAAAGTATGCTAGATGATATTATTGATGCCAGATTGGAGGAAATATTTGGAGCTATTATAGATGATATAACAAAGTCAGGTTTTGATTATAAAATGCCGGCAGGTGTTGTATTAACTGGAGGTGGTGCTAAGTTATCTGGAATATCTAGAATAGCACAAAAATATTTTTCTTCAGCAGCAAGAGTAGGATATGCATCTAATCTAAAAGGTCTTACAGAAGAAATATCAGGTCCAGCTTATACCACTGTTTACGGTTTGATAAATTCTGTTATTAAAAATAGTAATGATGGCAGTAGGAACAGTAGCGTTTCAGGTAAGAGTGGTAATGGGTTTAATGCATCAAAGATTATAGATCTAATAAAATCTATACTGCCTTGATATTTCCTATATAATATGGAATAATTGTCGAAGTATAATCTTAATAATAATTTGTATGTTAGTAAAACCTCAGTCTCTTGATAATAACGCTAAAATCAAAGTCGTTGGTGTTGGTGGAGGTGGAAATAATGCTTTAAATACAATGATTTCTGTTCACAACATAACAGGAGTTGATTTTATATCTGTTAATACTGATTCTCAAGCATTGAAAAATTCCCTTGCTGAAACAAAGATACAAATAGGATCTGAACTTACTAAAGGATTAGGTTCAGGTGGCATTGCTTCTATAGGTAAACAGGCTGCAGAAGAGAGTGTAGATTTGATCCATGAATCTCTCTCTGGTGGGGATATGGTCTTTGTAACTGCGGGCATGGGTGGTGGTACAGGTACAGGGGCTTCACCTGTAGTTGCTGGTATAGCTAAAAATCTAGGTGCTCTAACTGTAGGTGTCGTAACAAAACCTTTTACTTTTGAAGGCAAAAGAAGAATCCAAACAGCGATTGAAGGTATTGAAGATTTAAAAGGTAAGGTAGATACACTAATTGTTGTTCCTAACCAAAGACTATTAGATATCATTGATAAAAAGATTTCCTTTTTAGAAGCTATGAAAATAGTCGATGATGTATTAGGTCAGGGAGTAAGATCAATATCTGATCTCATAACAAAGTCAGGAATGATTAATGTTGATTTTGCTGATGTTAAAGCTATTATGTCTGAAGCTGGTACTGCATTAATGGGTATGGGTATTGCTACAGGAGATAATAGAGCCAAGGATGCAGCAAAGCAAGCTATTAACAGTCCCCTATTAGAGCTGTCTATTAATGGTGCAACTGGTATTCTATTTAATATAACATCAGGTCCTGATTTATCTATGATTGAAGTTGATGAGGCTGCAAATATAATATCTGAAGCTGCAGACCCTAACGCAAATATTATATTTGGAGCAACAATAGATGATAGTATACAAGATGCATCAATCAGAATTAATGTTCTCGCTACTGGTTTTGAAGAAAAGACTCAGGATAAGATAATCAGGGATAAAGGATTTAATAGACCTATAATTACACAAGAACCTCCAAAAAAGGATTATGTTTCTGATTATGATTCAGATACAAAAGATAT
>JAJZDR010000073.1 GCA_021805885.1 bacterium
TAGGCATCACATAAAATCTTTTTAAGTATTCATTTTTTAATATAGCTACACTAAATTCTCGACCTGGTAAATACTCTTCTACTAGTGAATCTGAATTTAATGTAGTAGCAATTGAGTGAACTTTCAAGTATAGATCTGTAACATTATAAACTACAGATTGACTATTAATACCCATACCAGCTCTACTATTTGTTGGTTTTACAAATAAAGGAAATTCAATAGATTTATCATATCTTTTTTGAGAATCATGTTTTCTTATAATATAAAATGGGGAAGTCTTAATACCTAAATTTAACATCTGTTGTTTTGCTAAATGCTTACTATATTCAAGTTTGTGTGCAAATTGATTAGAGCCTGTATATGTAATGTTATTATCATCTAAATATTTACTTATCCATAATTTTGAGGGTAATGGTAGGCCTAGATCTATATATATAAATTTCATACCTAGAAAGACTAAATCTGGCTTACTCCTAACTAATTCTTTAAGATCATCCAGATTATCTATATATGTAATTCCAACTTTAGAGTAATACTTCAATAAAACATTATATATTGAATGACAAGATTCTTTACTCATTGAACTAAGCTTTTTTGTACTGGAACGTACAATTTCAATATGTTTATCTATTCGTATCATATATTTCTAGGGATATTTAAAATAAGTTATAGGGAGATAAAGATTACTTGTCTTAGTACAGTATAGCATACATTATATAATTAACCCTCATAATAGGGATTGTTTTTAGTATTGGAATATAATATTATAAGACAATAATAAAATATATGATGGAAGCACCAGAAAAATATAATTTTGGTATAGAAGTACTTAAAAATCAAGTAAATACACTAAGGGAAGAAATAACTGATGGTCTTAAAAAACAGCCTAGATTTATGTTGGAGTATTATATAGAACTATGTGATTCTGGTCATTCTTCTACAGCTGTAAATAAAGCTCTCTCTGATCTATTATTTGATAGGACAATTATTCATGATTATCCAGAAGATGTTGTGAGCTTAAACCCAGATATTGTTAACTTTAATTATACAAATTAGATAATTATTAATACCTTAAAACATCTGTTGGATTCATTTTTGATGTTTTTAAAGAAGGATATAATCCTGATAAAACAGTTCTTGCAATTCCAAATAAGAATACAAATATATAGAAATATAAACTTATAAAACTAACTCCATTATTAAAGTTACATCATTCTTCAGTTTTTTTAGTATGTTACAAAAGCTTTTACTGCGTTATCCGAATTTGTAGATACTTGAGATACATAACTGCCTGTTAGTGTTGTACTAAATGTAGCAGTCGCACCAGGTTGCAGTGTAGAGCTACTTAGATTACTTGGATATAGAACTGTTACAAAATTCTCATTAGAATCAAAAAATGCTACAGAAACTAAAGGGTTATTAATAGTTGAAGAAGAATTATTTGTAACAATTCCAGATACAGTGATTGAGGTAGAATTGTTTGTTACTTGAATATTTCCTACGCTTAAAGGATTAGTATTGGTAGTTGACAAAGTCCCAGTAACAGTAAAAGTCAATGATGATGAATATACCCCTTGATATGAGAATATAAATGGAGATTTTTGATCAGGATTTAGAGTACTCAAAAAAGGAGTAAATGTTTTAGATCCAAAAGATCCTGTAGCTGTTATAGATATATTACTCATTGTAGAATTTGAATTATTCTGAATCATTCCTTCAATTATACCAGCATTTGTAGAACTGTTATAAGGAAGCTGTATATAGCTTTTTACTGTGAGTGAATTTTCAGCTACATCTCCTGCATCTGATCCATCAAATTCAGCATTTCCAAATGTATACACACCTCCATCTGCAGTTAGAGCGTAATAACCCTGACCATTTGGTGATATAGCTAAATCAGACACTACGCTATTTGGAGCTTTGGGTATGTTGTATATAGAACCATAAAATTGTGCATTACCAAAAGTGTATACACCACCATCCGTGGTTTCTATATAATAACCTTGTCCTGATGGAGTTAATTTTAAGCCCATTGCATTTTTATCAGGTGCTTGTGGAATATTATATACAGAACCCATAAATTTAGCATTACCAAATGTATATACACCACCATCTTCCGTTTGAATATAGTAACCTTGATTATTAGGTGTGATACTCAAAGATACTGGAACTTTATTTGGCGCTTGTGGTATGTTATACATTGATCCTTGAAATACGGCATCTCCAAAAGTATATACTGCACCATCTTCTGTTAATACATAATATCCTAATCCATCAGGAGTTAGTTTTAAAGAGACAGCATTTTTAATTGAAGCTTGGGATATATTAAATACAGAACCTTTAAATATTGCATTCCCAAAAGTATATACACCACCATCTTTAGTTAGAATATAGTAACCCAAATCATTTGTTGTTACTACCATATCTGCTACTTGATTGTTAGGAATATTTGGTATTTGAGATAAATCTCCATAAAATACAGCACTTCCATATGAGAAAACACTCCCAGTCTTAGTTATAATATAGTATCCACTGGAAGCTCCATTTGAAAGTTGATTTGGAAGTACTACTATTTTTGCATCTTTACTTACAGCATGAACTTGAGATGCATCAGGTGCATCAGCAAAAACTTTTCCTGTAGAGAACATGAAGACAAAAAATAAAGAAAGCAAAAACAAAACAAAATAAGTACTTTTTATTCTCATGTTTATAAATATATTAAGATAATACTAATATATTATACCTATTATAATTTTTGTAAATAGAATGCTTATTCAAGCTTAATAGCAATTTTATTATATAGTCATAAGTGCATATAACTTTATTAAGATCTTTATTTTACAAAACCTGGAGATTCCATTGGAGTTGCTAATGCCACACCAGAAGGGTCATTTAACATGTTAAAATCTATACCTGCAGTACCAGTAATTCCGTATTGCCAAACTATTTGTTGAGTTTTTGGGTTTAAAACAAAAACTCTATTGTTTCGATCATCAACTATAAGGTAATTACCATTAGGGAGTAATTGAGCAGAAGAAGGATGGTTTAGAGCATTTACATCCTGAGGTTGATATGTCCAGATAACCTTACCTTGTTTTGTAATTACTTGTATTTTACCAGGTGTAACCCAATCTGTAGATAATAGATTGCCTCCAGGAAGAGTAGTTACATCAGAAGGGTAAAATTCTGGAATATTTACTTTCCAATTAATAGCTTTATTATTAGGGTTAACATCTATGACTGTATGATTTGCAACATCTGTTATTAATATACTTTGACCAGGTATTGGCATAGCATCATCGGGCGCAGCTAAATATCCAGGATTTGTACTAACAACCCCTGTATGACCGTATTGCCAAACTATTTGACCAGTCTTATTTACTGCAATAGCTCTCATATTCCCAGCATCTGTAATTAGCACATTCCCATTAGGTAGCTTAAAAGAATCATCCAGATATCTTCCAAGGTATCCTGGTTGATAACCTGGAACACCAAGATGACCATAACTCCAAATTATTTGTTTTGTTTGAGTATTTATCTCAATAACTCTATTATAATTTTCCTGGTTAACTATCAATCTATTTTTCTTATATACTTGAACATCATCTGGATCCTGTATTCCTGTCATCTGCCATATTATCTGTTTTTGAGGATTAACTTCTATAATCCTATTATTTTTAGAATCACAGATATAAATATTAACACCAAGAGGATTTTGAGCTATTGCAACTTTAGTTTTTTTTACTTTTACCTTTTTTACAACCTTAGGAACATTGACTTTATTGTTAGTATTACTAAGGTTTAGACTTACGTATAATATTAACAGTACTACTAGAATAATAGGTATAATTAATTTTCTCTTTTTCATTCTGGTATAGACCCTCCCGAAGATAATATGGTATAAAGAATATGGTATGAAACATATTATTACATATATATAAATATAAAATCTAGTCTTAATTTATAATGAAAAACAAATTTGTACTAATTATAGGAATCCTTATTATTATAGCGGTATTTCTAAACCGTACTAAAATATTTCATTCTACCCCAGAAACAAAAAATAGTAATATAAATACCCATGTATCTAAAAAATCTCAACTTAACACTACTGCCTATTTTACAGGATTAAATTATCTATACTCTATTAACCTTAACAATAGTACAAAAAACACAGTGAGTGGATACTTAGGCCCAGGTAAAGCTGCTGATTCTGTACTTCTAATTAAAAACAATGAGTATGCAATTTCTAATGAGAGTAATAGCATCAATATTTGTACGCCTAAAAAATGTTCCCAAGGTAACTTTTTATCAACTATAAATGGATATACATCTGGGGGAAGTTTTATTAATTTTCAAGGAGTAGGTGATTTAGCATTTTATAATGGATATTTATATGCTACAGATGTAATAAATGGAGCTATAGTTCAAATAAACACTAATACTTTCACTGCTACAGCTGTAGTAATAGGATTAAATAACCCACATGGTATATATTTTTATAATAATTATTTATATATAAATCTACAAACCTACCCTTCAAAAGACAACGCTTGTACTCTTATTAAAGTAAGTACATCAAATTGGATTATATCATCCTGTGTTGCATCTTTAGGGGGTTATGCAGATGGAGTTGCAGGATATAAGCAAAATCTTTATCTAGTAAGAGATTACCTTCAATCTACAGGGTTATACAATGCCAGTGTTTATTTTATAAATTTAAACACCATGCAGTATAAGAATTTGATAACTGTTAACAAACAATATATAGATGGAATAGGCTATAATTCTAAAACTGTTCTTGCTGTCTTTAGGAGTGCAAATCCTGATATTCCTGGAGTAAAATATTATACCTATAAAGAAGGACTCTACAATATATCAACTGGAATACCTCAACTTATATCTTTTGGTATATATGATGGAGTATATTTCCCTTCAACACTTCCCTAAAAAGATATCAAAATAATTGTATAAAGGTAGGCATGTTAAATATTGATAGCAACTTATTACCAACTTATTACATTATAAATGAGAATGGGATATAGGGAAATTGAAAGATATTCCTACAATAATAAAATACTATAATTACAAATATTCTCTTGTATATACCATACCTATTGTATTAAGTTAAAATATATTGTAGAATCTTTTAGACTTATAAAATTATGCACAAATCAAAGTTTTTAAAATTCATTGTTACACTAGTAGTTTTACTAGTTCTTTTGTTCATAATTTATATCATTAATATTTCAAATAGTAGATATTATCCTTCTACCAACACTATAGTATCATTTAATAATTCTCTTACCCAACAAGGTATGAATAGTTCTAGAAACTATACATATGGAAATGGTGTTATAAATAAAAA
>JAJZDR010000077.1 GCA_021805885.1 bacterium
AACTTTTATAAAAATTATAAAATAATATATCAAAAGTTAATTTTATTCATCATACCACTAAAATTCTCTAAGATATTAAACAAGAGATAGTTTTTAAACTTGATTATTGAACATCTATATCCTTTATCTTGTAATAAAAGTATCTTTTTATAATATTCATAAATTTATTTTTTTACACCAATGTATCTTCTTACTTTTTATATAAGCTAGTATTATAATAATGAATATGATAAATGTTAATTTCAAAACATTGGAATTGATGTATAGTTTAATAAATAGTGTGTTTATTTTATTTTTACAGTTTTTTTATCAATCTTTTTTAATCTTTTAAAAAAATGGATATTTTACTATATATATTTAATCATTTCACTCAAGGAATTGGGTTTTCAGTGGGTCTTTTTTATGACGCTCTTTTTGGTCTTTTTATTGGATTTTTCCTATCTGCAATATTACAAAATGTTATTCCAAAAAGCATTATAAGAAAACATATGAAGAATAATTTTTTGGGTGTGCTGTTTTCTATAATTTTAGGAATAGTATCTTCATCTTGTAGTTATGGCGCCGCTGAACTTTCTTCAGGTTTATATAAGGAAGGAGCTGATGTAAGAAATACTTTCGCTTTTCTAATATCATCTACTAATATGAATATTGCAATCCTTATACTTTTTGCTTACCTTATAAGTTTTAAATTTGCTTTTGCAGAATTTTTTGGAGGGATTATCATTATAATTTTTGTTGTTTTAGGATTTTCTATATTCAATAAGTTAAATAAATCCTATGATGATAGGAAAAATTTAAGCATTGTGGATAACTGTATGATTTGCGGAATGAATGGGGATAATAAAATTTCGTATACATATAATGATATAAAATATCTTTTTTGTTCTGAAAACCATAAAAATATGTTTATTGAGAATCCTTTAAAATATATTGGAGAAAATAAATCCAATATTAAAACATTGCAAGGATGGAAGGATATATCTAAAACATTCATATCAGATGTAACTATGCTTAAATGGGAGCTTATTTCGGGTTTTCTGATTGCAGGACTTGCGGAAAGTTTTATTCCTTCATCATTTTTTGTAAATGTTTTAACTTTTTTAAATAGTATTCCAATTATAGGATATGTATTACTTCTATTTTCTGGTCTTTTGATCGCATTTATAACATTTGTTTGTTCTATGGGCAATGTTCCTGTGGCAAGATATTTAAATATATCTAAGATTCCAATTGCTGCAAATATAACATACATATATGGAGATTTGTTAATACTTCCAATAATTAGTATTTTGAGAAAATCTTATCCAAAAAAAATAATATATTTATTTATATTGTTTTTTGTGATTGGCGCAATGTTTGCAGGATTTATAATGCAAACGATATTTCCATATCTTCCATCTTTTAGGGTATCTTTCTCATTTAATCTTGTTTTTGATATTTTGAATATACTGGCAATTATTGTTATTGTATTTTTAGTATTTATAAATAAATTTATGGAAATTAATAATCATTAAATATACCTATATTAATTCAACAAAGGAAGTTGATTTAATTATAATTTAAAATACTGTTTCTAATTTTTAATATTGGTAATGAAGGATTAGAAACTCTTTGTTAGTTTTTTAGTTCAGCATGAAGAATTTTAGATAATGCATGGATACTATTGAACTCATAGAAAGCAAGATATGCTATAGCCAGTTTCCTAGAATCTATTTTTCTAAGACTAAAACCTCTATTGATACTATTTATTAATATAGCATTAGCAAGCATTCGACCTGTCCTTTTGTTACCGTCTTCAAAGGCTTGTAAATATGGCACTAAAGCAAGTGCCAACAAAGCTTTAACTAAAGGATTTGATGCTTTATTAATTATCTCTAGAATTTTGTCTGCATTTTCTTTTAATTGATGTGGATTTGAAAGAGGCTCATAATTGCTTGTCATAATCCTGACTAACCGCTTTCTAATACCTTTAGCTATTCCCAAGTTATTAACAATTATTCTATGCAGCTCTTCGATTGTTATAAACTTGATATTGTTACCAAACAATTTTTTATTCGCAATTATGAAAGTGATAGCATCTTTATGATTTAGTATCATCTGGGTCTCAAATTCTGTTTTGTTTTGGGCTTTAATACCCTCTAAAAGCAATAATTGAGTATCTAGTAGAGTATAAGTATTACCTTCTAGCGCAGACGACTTCCACGAAAGCTCTATTGTCAGATATTCAAGTTCTTTGGCAGTCATTTGCCTTGGATGTTCTGTGATACTAGCTTTTTTAGGGTAGTCTTTAAATATGAGATCAATTTCACCAGTTGACAATTTAAGTAGCCAATTAATTAGATCATGATTAAATATACTTCTAGGTCTATTTTCATCCTCCACTAACTTGTCGGTAATTATTAAATCAAGTATCTTCTTATAGTTAACTTCATAACTAGGATGGTTATTAGTGCCTATCCTTTTTAATATTTCTAGTTCATTCAGCCTCGCTAAGGCACGTTGAATAGATCGAATATTTACATTTTGCATTTGCTTTTTTATTTTCTTGGAAGTGTTATTGCCGTTTAGTATGTGTATTAACACGTAACTGGTCTTCTTATTTAAGTTCATACGACAATATTAGCATTTATTTTAAAAATATTCTAGTTTTTGTCGTAAGGAATAAATATAAAGCTTTTATATGCGGCTGGGGCTCCAGGACAATCCTCTGAGAATAAATTGGGGTTAGTTTTAAGTTTGGAATGGATTCTAGTATTATTGTAGTAATATGTCTGCTCCCCAATTTCAATAATTAGATCTGTAAGAGTAGAAAATCTATTCTGATCAACTAGATCTATCTTATTTGTAATTTGATTCACTATTCTCACTAATCATTATAATCTAATTAATTTTATCTCTCTATTTTGTTTTTTTGATTCTCTGCATAAAAACAAGTTCTTTTAAATTTATCTATATATTTTATTTGATAAATGGTACAATATTATAAGTTATGGAAGAAGAATCTAGGATTATAAACCACAAACAAATTGAGGATACTTTATTAAATCCTAAAGTAGCTCCACTTGTTAATGAAGTTTATATAGAGCCTACCGTTAATAGAGTTTATAATGATATGGGAAACGTAATAGAGGTAACAGATACAGATCTTGGTTCCAAACGGCAAAGAACAGTTGAAACAACATATGAGTATGATGATAAAGGAAACATAACAGAGAAAATATATGCAACTTTTGATTCTGAAGGTCGAAGAACAGGATCTCGCTGGGAAACATTAAATTATGATGATAGAGGAAACTTAATAAAGAAAACATATAGATATATATATTTTGATTCTGAAGGTCGAAGAACAGGATCTTACAAGACAACATATGAATATGATGAAAAAGGAAATTTAGTGAAACAAACATCTACATCTATTGTTTCCAAACAGCAAAGAACAGGATCTTACAATACAATATATGAGTATAATGAAAAAGGAAACATAATAAAGGAAATAACTACATCTCTTGATTCTGGGGGTCGAATAATAGATAAGAGTACAAGGGTATATTAAATATATAAACTTCTTAAATTACGTAACAAACAAAAAAGACAAGTTTTACCTGGAAATATGCTTCTAGTAATTAAGTTTAGTTATTAGTAACTTTGTTATATGAAATATTCACACTAAAGTCCATTTTAACTAGACTCTCAGATTATGGTTTGGAAGGCTAGTGTATTACTTATTTTTTAGATGCAATAACATAAAGTATCAAACCCAAGGTTATAAAAAGAAGTAGTCCTAATATAATTATAGTATTAACTTGCCATTTTTTAATGCCACCAGTGTTGTCTTTATTAGTATTCTCAACATTGGTTGTTTTCGATTTGTTATTATTCATTAGTGATATTTTAAACTTTAAAATTTAAGATAACAACCAATTGGACAATGATCAGATCCATATACTTTATTATATATAGTACTTTCTAATAAATTATTCTCTAAATTTCTACTAATCATTATATAATCTATTCTCCATCCTACATTTCTATCTCGTGCATGCGAAATTGGATCCCACCAAGTATAATTATCAGGCTCTTTATGAAAGTACCTAAAAGAATCTATAAATCCTAGATCTATAAAATCATCCATCACTTTCCTCTCTTGGGGTAAAAATCCAGAAATGTTACTATTTGCATCTGGTCTTTTTAAATCTATAGCAAAATGTGCAATATTGAAATCTCCCATAACTATTATTTTTTCTCCTTTGTATAATAGATTTTTTAAATATAACATTAATTCCTTAAAAAATTTCATTTTATAATCTAGTCTTATAGAATCTTTTTTTCCGTTGGGGAAATATATATTAAAAAGTCTGAAATCATCATATGCGCTCTCAATAACTCTTCCTTCAATATCAAATTCATCTATATTAATACCTATTTTAAAATCTTTTGTTTTTTTGTTAGAGAATGTTGCAACTCCACTATACCCTTTCCTTTCTGCCGAGTTATATATTGCATGATAGTTATTAAAGCATTGTGGTAACTTTTTAAGCTGATTTTCTTGTACTTTTATTTCTTGCAAACCTAAAATATTGGGGTTTTCTTTTTCTATAAATTCATCTATACCCTTTGTTAGGATGGATCTAAAACCATTTACATTCCAAGAAATTATTTTGTATTTACTCATAAGTACTATTATATTAGAAAAAAGATTTTTTATCACTAAACTAGACTTTTTTTTAAAAAACCATTATGATGAGTTTATGAATCCAAATATACAAAATACATACCCTCCAATTAACCCTCAAGTGCAACCTTCTGTAAACCAAGGTGAAGAACCTGAGGATCCTATATTATCCCAAACTATAGTTGTTAGAACTATGACTATATTAACACCTATATCTCCTATACAATATAATATTGAGGCTAGATCAATTGAGAGAGTGGTATTACATTTGCATGGGATTACAAAAAGTATAGAGGTTATAGGAGTAAAAACTATTGATCAGGTTAACATAGAACAAGGAATATTTTTTGGGAGAGTCAGGATAATACATATGGATAAAAGTGAAATTAGAATAGAACAAATATCAAAATCAAATGCAATGAAGGTGAAAACATTCTTTGAACGGGTTGTTGAGTTCCAAAGGAGAAATGTTGTCAATGTTACAGGAGATTAATTTCTGAAACTAGTCGATATTAACATACATCAATTTTTCATATTTATTATTATGTATCCTAATATCTTCTTTTAGTTTTGTATTATGATCTAGTACATGTTTTATCTCTCCATTATCTAAAAATTTAGCATTCACAACCCTTA
>JAJZDR010000013.1 GCA_021805885.1 bacterium
GCTACTGGTACTTCCCCTATGTATGCTGTTACTGTTCAGGTAAATTACCTTGCTGCAATAAGTGTTACTACCCCTGCTGGTGTATATAATGACAATGTAACCTATGTAGCTACCGGTAAATTCTAAAATGGAATAACAAATATAATTAATTAATGAAAAATTTTATAGAAATTTCTAAAAAGGCATATGTTGTTTTTGTAACAGTTTTAGTAGTATTATTATTCTCCCCCATTAATTCTTTTGCACAGCAGCTTGCTATACAAGGATCAAATAATACATCCACTTTTTCTGGCGCACTCAATTCATCCACTAAATCTCATGAGGGCGCAACAACAAGTGGAATTACAGTATCTCCACTTTTAACAACTATATTCCTAAATAAAACTCAAAGCTCTACACAATATATAACCCTTTTTAATAATAACCCTACACCTTTAACTGTAAGTTTAGAGTTTTCAAATTTTATATCAAAAAACCAATTTGGAGCACCAGAATTTTTAGGTTTTTCAAAAGGACGAATACAAGATCCAAATTTGTTGATACAATCTCCAACATATATAACACTCCCATCATTAAAAACAATAAAAGTTCCTTTAACAATAATAACAAGTAATAATACATCTCCAGGAGAATATTTTATTGGAGCATTTGCTGTTTTAAAAGGTAAAACTATTCAATCTGCACCTGCATCAATAGCCACAAATTCTGCAATAGGATCTTTGTTTCTAATTAGAATAAATGGGAAAGTTTCAGAGACAGGGTATATTCAATCTTTCTCTGCAACAAAAGATCTATTTACTGGGGGGCCTATAAATTTTCAAACTGTATTTAAAGACACAGGAAATGTAGACCTTATACCTCAAGGAGTAATTGATATATATAATATGTTTGGAAAAAGAGTTGCAAGTGTTACATTCAACAAAAATAGAGCTATAGTCCTACCTGTAGGGGTAAATAGTAGAATATATGGATCTACATGGAATCCAGGATCTTTGGATTTTGGTAATTTTACAGCAAAATTATTCCTAACATACGGAACAACTACAGTAACAACGATATATGAATCTAGTAGTTTTTGGGTAATACCTTTGTGGCTTGAGATATTAACAATAATAATAGTTATACTTATAATTACATGGTTAGTAAGACTGCGCCTAAAATCAAAAGTTTAAGGTTATTGAGTCTAATACTCAAGAACCTATATTCAAAGTACATTGAATCTAAGATAGTATTAGAATATTCAAAATTAAGTGGATTCATATCCAATAAATTGATAGTCTCAACATTCTATTTATTATCTCTTCTGGTAGTATTATTTCTGGTTACATTAAATATTGCTCACACAACATATGCTCAAAATTTTTCACAAGGATTCACTCAAAGTACTGGAAAACAAACAGTAAATATTCATGCTTACGCACCACTACTAAATAACTGGGCTTATACAATATCTAGTCAAGGTAAGATATATACAGAACAAAATGTAACAATTTATATGAATGAGAAAGTTCCTGTATATATACAAACCTTTGGCACAGATAAAGTACCACTTCGAGACCAAACAATTTTTTTATCATCACCTGACACACAATATGGACTACATATAACTGAACCTAAAATTCCAACAAATGTTAAAGGGTTAACAATAGGATATATAACATCAAATTATAGTAATCCTACTACATATACAATAATTGCAACTGATACAACATATGCTGAAGCTCCTGTGGTATTTAAAAACATGCTTGAGATACAATATTACCCTTCAAAAAATTATAAACCATCAATATTCACAAATATAACGAACTTTTTGGGAAATCTATTCTCATCAACAACAAATATTTTAAACATAATAAGTATTTTATTAGCACTTATTATCCTTATAGTTATGGAAAAGAGATTACTAATATCTAAAATCTCTGTAACAATACAAAACCAATATAGAGTTCTATTTGGTATGATAAGAATTTTAGTAATACCTTATGCTGTATCAATATTTGCGTTATACAACCAACACTCATTAATTAACTATATTTCACTTTTGATACTTGTACTAGTGAGTGTACATTTCAGCTTTGTATATGTAAAAAACCTAAAAGAAGCAGTCTCCAAGGTCTAAACTCTAGACTCTAAAGTCTAATTAGGATATAAATAGATAATGAATATACAGACTTCAATTAAAAAAAGTATGTTATTTTTGATACTTATGTCTCTGTTACTATTTACAGGTATTTTATATTCCATACATGCTGCAACAATAACACCAATCTCAGATACAATGACACTCCAAACTATATCAGTATCAGCAATAAACAATTTCTCCTTTGACGCAGTATCTGGTATACCAGCTTCAGGCACCGTTACGATAACATTCCCTTCAGGGTTTACTTCTGTAGCTGTAGGTTCTGCTACATCCTCAATGTCTGGAGCAACATTTGGTGTTTCAGGTAATGTGGTAACCGTAACTAATGGTACAACAGCTGTAACTGCTGGCACAACTGTAACAATATCTGGAATTACTGCAGTAAATCCTAGTACTGCATCATCCACATCTACACAATATATAATCACAGTATCTGATTCTGGTGGAGATTCAGCCTCCATTGCTGTAGCAATAGTAACAAATTCACAGGTTACAATATCTGCAACAGTAAATCCAACAATAACATTTTCAATATCATCAAATAGTTTGAGTTTTGGAGTATTAACTTCAGCCTTAGTGTCAACACAAACAAACACATTAACACTCTCAACAAATGCTTCAAAGGGAGCCAATATCACCGTATACGATCTAAATGCCGGATTACTTCAAAATGTAACATCTGGTCATTTAATTGCATCAGCGACCGCTACTCTTGTTGCTGGAAGTGAAGGATATGGTATAAATGGATCTGGATCCGGAGGACTGGCAACTGTATCACCATACAACGGAACAGGTAATGCTGTTGGTGGATTGGTGAAAACATCCCAAAATTTGGCATCTATATCTACACCTGTATCAGGAGGTAGCGTAACTGTAAATTATTTAGCTGCAATCTCTGCTGTAACACCATCAGGAACATATGCTGATACAGTTACTTTTGTAGCTACAGGAAATTTCTAAAAACACACTTTAGAAAACTTATATTTTGATTCTTATTCTGATATTATTTAAGTATGAAGAAATATATATTCTTTTTTATAGTTTTTTTTCTAATATTACTTGCGCCAAAAATAGTTTTTGCGCAAAATTATATATCTACAAGTTACATACTGTCAGACCCTGTTTTTGGAGAAGCAGGACCATATGTATCATCTCCATCATTTAAAGAAAGGGGAGCTTTAGGACAACTTATAACAGGCGTATCTCAAAGTACCAATTTTATCCTAAAATCAGGGTTTGAATATTATTCTGGTCAATCTGTACCATCAATCACAATGTCACTAAATACAAATTCCATTAATTTTAATACTGTAGCTCCAAATACAATAGTTAAATCACCAACAAACTCAATAATTACAATATCTTCTAATGCCGAGTCAGGATATAACCTGTATATAGCACAAAATAATAATCTTACAAACCCACAAGGAGACACCATACCTCCAGTTAATAATGGATCAACCACAACTACTGCTGCACCATGGACATCTCCTTCATACTATGGCCTTGGGTATAACTGTTCTACATCAAATTCATATATTAACTCAGTCTTGGCAAATTCTCCAGCAGGGTTTTGGCCTCTTTCTGAAACTTCAGGTACAACTGCATATGATTTATCTGGAAATAACAATAATGGCACATATACAGGTGGATATACACAAGGAGAATTGGGTCCAATATCAAACCATAATTTAGGAAATGCTACTTTATTTAATGGATCTACAAGTTATGTAAATTTACCTCAGAATATCACTAATAATAATCTTTATTCAAATGAAACATTTTCAGCATGGTTTAAAACCACATCAGATGGAGTAATTCTAGGAAATCAAAGCACTACTGTTGGAAGTACACCTGGTTCTTACAACAATTTATTGTATATAGGTACAAATGGATATCTGTGTGGAGCAATTTATCCTCCAGCTGGATTTTGCAACAGTACTTCTGTTAATGATGGTAAGTGGCATAATATTGTGTTAACATCAAGCACTACCTCTGGTCAATCTCTATATTTAGATGGTACATTGGTAAATACTGCAGGAAATTCATCAGTATACACTACTCCATATAATCAAATAGGTATAGGATATACCGCGGGTGGTTGGAAGAATGGTAATGGAGGATGGTTTTATTTTAAGGGAGAAATATCAAATGTATCAGTATATCACAGTGTTTTAACACAAACACAAATACAGACAATGTTTAATGATGGAATAAACAATACTCAAGCATTCTGTTCTAATGATTTTATATCATCATCATATTATAGACAGCTATCATCAACCACAAATACAGAATTCGCATCATATTCTAGTATTGCAACAAATCAAACTATCACTGTTGGATACGCAGTAAATGTAACAAATATTCAAGCATCTGGAATATATACAAATAACATTATATATACATTAACAGGAAACTATTAAAATTATGCAAATAGTAAAAAAATTTATAATATCAATTACACTATTATCATTACCATTTGTATTTTCAACAACATCTTTTGCAGCCACCACTCAGGAGAGTATAAGGGTTACTCCTGCATATATATCTTTGACTGAAAAATCTGGATCAAGTACATATGAGAATTTATCAATTTTTAATAATTCCAGTTCCATTCTCAACCTTAATATATCTAAAAAAGGTATAGAGTATAAACATAAAAAATTAATTCTTATAAATTCTAAATTACAATCTAATGTTCAAAACTGGATATCTATACAAACTACAAAAGTCAGTATACAACCACATAAGACTCAAAATATTCAGGTGTATATTACTATACCTAAAAATGAGAAATATGGTTCATATAATGGGGGGATAATAATCTCAAATATACCACAATCTAAAGTAGGAAACTCTAAAGTATTTGGAAGAATAATTGTCAATGTATTTATCAATATAAGAGGAAAAAATAAAGGATATTCAAATATAAATATCTCAAACCTACAATATTCATCATTTATATTTCAAAACTTCGTACCACTCAATTTTCAATCATATAATCCTGGTCCATATAATAATGCATATAAAACAACTGTCTATACATCATCAATACTAGGTTTATCAAAGTTAAATATTGGTAAAATAGAATTAAAGAATATACTTGTTGGACAGAGAAGATAT
>JAJZDR010000063.1 GCA_021805885.1 bacterium
TGTAGACCTTATCCTCCCTAAGTATTCACCAATTGAGGAATAAATGTAATCAGATATCTTTAATGTGCCACTCTCAATAATTGCAAGACTCATATTTCCTATATTTTTATCCTTAAATGATTCAAGAATAATAATAGAAGGGTCAGATTTACTTTCATCATTTATATCAAAGGATATATCATACTCTAGTAATATCAAATCTAGTAGGTCATCTACCCCTTGTTTAGTTTTAGATGATACAGATATATATGTAGTGTCTCCACCATAACCCTCAAGCAGAATACCTTCTCTTCCAAGTTCTGCTTTAACTTTTTCAATATTAGAATTAGGAATATCAGCCTTTGTAAAAACAACTATAGTTTTTAACTTTTGAGACTTTATAATATCAATAACCTCTTTCGTCTGTGGTTTTACCCCATCATCTAGAGCGACAATCAGCAAAACTATGTCTGTCATTAAAACTCCTCTTTCTCTCATACTAGTAAAGAGTTCATGCCCAGGCGTATCTATAAAGGTTATATGTCTATCCTTATATAAAACATCAAAGGCTGATATGTGTTGAGTTATACCACCAGATTCATTTTCCACTACAAAGCTTCCTCGTATCGCATCTAAAAGAGATGTTTTTCCATGATCAACATGACCCATAATTGTAACAACAGGAGGTCGGTTATTAACATCTGCCATTTTAGATTTTTTTTGACTTGAACCTTTTTGCCCAATATCTTTTATATTTTTCTTCATATATTTTTTATTATTCCTTAAAATGAAGTATAACACTTAATAGTGCCTAAACAAAGCCTTCAAAGAAGCAATGTCAAGGTTTAATGGGATGTTTATTATTTAGATTTTTTAGATCTAGATTCTTTGGACCTAAGTCCTTTATCTTTAATACTAGATTTAGAAGTCTTTTTTGAAGTAGAAATTGTAGAACTTATGCTTTTGGTTTTACCTTTAGGTTTAGCCTTTGTTTCAACCTTATCCTTTGCTATAGTTTTTTTTATTGTTTTTCTTGCCGCCTTTTTAACTACCTTGGAGTCGGGTTTCTTCTTTTTCACTTCTTTTAAATCCTCAACTTGAGTTTCTGGAGCTTCATCCTTAAAAAGTTCATTGCTAGCAGGTTCATCTGCAACTATATCTATACTCCAACCAGTAAGTTTTGCTGCAAGTCTAACATTTTGACCCTCTTTACCTATGGCCAAAGATAATTGTTCTTGAGAAACAACAACTGTAGCAGATCTATTAGCTTCATCCATTGATATCGTAATAGGTTTTGCAGGAGATAAAGAATTCTTTATAAACTTCTGTATATCAGGATCCCACTGTATAACATCAATCTTTTCATTCCCAAGTTCATTTGTCATTGCTATAATTCTCATTCCTCTCTGTCCAACACATGCTCCGATAGGATCAATACCAGTAGTGTCTGAAAAAACTGCAACTTTGGTTCTGTAACCAGCCTCCCTAGATATTGCTTTTATCTCAACAGTCCCACTTGCTATTTCTGGTACTTCATTTTCAAATAAAGATCTTACCATTAAATCAGACGAACGTGACACTATAAGTTTTCTACCACCGGTTGGAGAATCTTGAATTTCTTTTAAATATACCTTTGCCCTATTTCCAGGCTTTAGTATTTCCCCAAATATTTGTTCCTGAGGTGGAAGTACTGCTGAAAGTTTACCCACTTCTACTATAACATTCTGACCATCAAATCTTTGTACGGTTGCCATTTCAATACTACCAATTCTATCTTCTATCTGATTCATCATGGAGTCCTTCTCTGCTTCGGAAACTTTTTGTAATATCACTTGTTTAGCTGTCTGTGAGGCTATTCTTCCAAAATCTTGAGGTGTACTATCTTTCCCATTCACAACTATAGAAAATTTTCCATTTTCATTTATCTGAGCTTTTATTTCATCCTCTTCACTGTATTCATAATCTCTTTTATATGCTGCGACTATAGATTCCTCTACAGCAGAGAGAACTTCAGAGGAATCTATACCTCTTTCTGAAGCTATCTGATGAACAGCAAGTAAAAAATCTGATTGTGCAGCCATATTAAAATTTAATTAAAATAATTATCAACAATAAAGTATACCATATTAGAAGCATAATTAGAACGTTCATTAATACCTACAGCTTTTTTAAAAAAATACTAGATATGTTCTTAATATTTTTTCTGGTATAATTTTAAAATACATGAAAAATCATTTTCTCGACCAGGCAAAACAAATAATTTTCGGTATGCAAGATGGACTAGTTTCAACTATAGTTCTTTCAACAACCGTAGCAGGTATAACACATAACAATTATTATATAATTATAGCTGCAATAGCAGAAGGTCTTGGAGGAGGTATCTCTATGGCAACAGGGGTATATCTAGGATCTAAATCCCAAAAAGAAATATTGGAAGCTAAAATTAAAGGAGATGAAGACATGAGAACTGACGCTATAAAGAAATTGCAAAATGATGGTATAGAAAAAAATGATGCAAGAGAAATTATTACCTTACTTTATAAATACCCTATATCCAAAGCTAAGCTTATTCCCAATATAGTATTAGGACAAGACATAGATTCTACATTAAACCCATATATGGAATCATTGTTTATGGGAGGATCTTTTATCTTGGGTTCCATTGTACCTATAATAGCCTATTTCTTTATAAAAGGTACTAGTGCTATTATACTATCTGTAATACTAACAGCCTTAACCCTATTTTTTGTTGGTGTAATGAAAGGTAATTTCGCAAAACTTTCAAAAATGAAAAGTGGACTAGAGATAATGATCATAGGTATGTTAGCAGGATTACTTGGATATATACTTGGAATAGTATTATGAATGAAGAATTATTAAAATTAAAAAATAAAGTTGATACAACAGAAATGCCACTTGATTTAAAAGAGAAAATAGATGGCATGATTAAAAGACTGGAAAGAATGTCTCAACATGGTAACTATTCTTCAGAATATGAAATAGTTTCAAAATATATAAATGTAGTAACAGAATACCCATGGAATAAGTCCACAACTGACAATCTTGATATTAAAAATGCAAAAGATATTCTGGATAAGGAACACTATGGAATTAAAGATGTAAAAGAAAGAATTCTTGAATATATTGCTGCTATGAATATGAACAATACCCAGCAAGCCCCAATTTTATGCTTTGTTGGGTTACAAGGGATAGGCAAGACAACAATGGGAAAATCCATTGCTGATGCACTCGGAAGAAAATTTATACGAATATCACTTGGAGGAATGGGCTCATCTTTGGAGATAAGAGGACAATCAAAAGCTACACCAGATGCAGAAGAAGGATATATAATAAAAGCATTAATAAGACTACAAACTAATAACCCAGTTATCCTCCTAGATGAAGTTGATAAAATATCAGATGAGAAAAGTGTTCGTTCGTCTGTGATGGCAACATTACTGGAACTTTTAGATCCAGAACAAAATTCTGCATTTTTTGATCATTATATGGATTACCCAGTTAACCTTTCAAAGGTTATGTTTATTTTAACTGCAAATAACCTTGGTAGTATTTCTTCTGCCTTACTTGATAGACTGGAAATAATAAGGTTTTCATCTTACACTGACGAAGAAAAATTGATTATTTCAAAAGAATATATTATGCCTAAAGTATATGCAACAATAGGGATAACAAAAGATCAACTTCAAATAGAAGATGACGTATGGGCTAATATAATAAGACCACTAGGCTATGAAGCTGGAATACGAGAACTTGAAAGAACTCTTATGGGTATCGCAAGAAAAGCTGCAAAGCAAATACTCCTAGATAACAAGACGAAAGTTGTAGTTACAAATGATAATGTAAAAACTTATCTACCTTTGGGATACTAGTTAAAATACTTGTATCCAAACTCAAATATGGACCAAATTAGAGATGAGATAATGAATTGTACAAAGTGTGGTCTTTGTAAGGAGAGACTTCATGCAGTTCCAGGAGAAGGATCAGTGAAGGCTCAAATAATGTTTATTGGGGAAGCTCCAGGTAAAAATGAAGATCAAAAAGGCATCCCTTTTTGTGGAGCATCTGGAAAATTACTTGACTTAATGCTTGAAAGTATTGGTCTTGTAAGAGAAGATGTTTTCATAACAAATATAGTAAAATGTAGACCACCTTTAAATAGAGATCCAGAAAAAATTGAGATAGATATGTGTTCAAAATATTTAAAAAGACAGATACTACTGATAGATCCAAAGGTTATATGCACTTTAGGTAGGTTCTCAATGAATCTCTTTTTTCCAGACTTTAGTATATCCAAAGTGCATGGTCAAATTTTTAAACTTTCAAAGTTCAATGTTATCCCTCTGTATCACCCAGCAGTAGGGCTATATAGAGATAGCATGAAAGAAACTCTTTTCTCTGATTTTAAGATATTAAAACAATTTGTTGAAAATTAAATCTATAATTATCATTTGGGAAAACATATACATACAAAGTATTTACCTCAAGAGTTATTCAACCAAATGATTTTTCTGTACTTGCAGCATCTCCAAATAAAAAATATCTAACATTGATGACGTGTATCCCTCCAGGTATTGGAACACAAAGGTATATATAAAAAGCAATCCTTGTCAAGTAAATAAACTTTAGTAGTTATTAATGTTTATCATTGCAAAAATAAAGCAAAAGTATTGCAATAATATGCTTTATAGTGCATATTATATTGTAGGATAACATTATTAATAACTATATTTTATATGAGTAATAAAATATATTTCTCTCATTTTGAGTTTGCAAATATTTTTAAAAATCTGAAGACGAATATTATTATTTTAAGTGTCGGCATAATTTTTGGTGTATATCTGACATTGTCTGGATTGGTTCCAAAGATTTTAGCAACGTCCCAAGGAGCTATAACATATAACTCGTCATCTCAATTCCAAACCGGTACAATGTCTCAAACCCAAATTGTAGGGTCAGGCACTCCTACAGATGTCCAAATTGTAGGAAGTTATGGACCTGATAGTACGAAGTATGTACTTCCAATAACAATAAACAACACGTCCAATACCTCTACACTCACAAACTATCAAGTACAGGTAACTGTTAATACTGCAAGTTTAATTTCAGCAGGTCAGATGCAGTCAGATTGCGCAGATATAAGGTTTGAAGATTCATCAGGTACACTACTTTCATATTGGATAGAAGGAGGTTGTAATACTACAACAACTCAAATTTGGGTAAAAGTCCCAAGTA
>JAJZDR010000039.1 GCA_021805885.1 bacterium
TACTTGGGACTTTTACCCAAATTTGAGTTGTTGTAGTATTACAACCTCCTTCTATCCAATATGAAAGTAGTGTACCTGATGAATCTTCAAACCTTATATCTGCGCAATCTGACTGCATCTGACCTGCAGAAATTAAACTTGCAGTATTAACGGTTACTTGTACCTGATAGTTTGTGAGTGTAGAGGTATTGGACGTGTTGTTTATTGTTATTGGAAGTACATACTTCGTACTATCAGGTCCAGAATTTCCTACAAGTTGAACATCTGTAGGGGTACCTGACCCTACAATTTGGGTTTGAGACATTGTACCAGTTTGAAATTGAGATGATGAGTTATATGTTATAGCCCCTTGGGACGTTGCTAAAACCTTTGGAATTAATCCATACAATGTCAGATATACACCAAAAATTATACCAAAAGTTATACCTACAATAAAGGCGCCTAAAATGATACTCTTTATCTTCAGACTTTTAAAAGTATTTGCAAACTCAAAATGAGAGAAATATATTTTATTACTCATATAAAATATAGTTATTAATAATGTTATCCTACAATATAATATGCACTATAAAGCATATTATTGCAATACTTTTGATGTCTTATTTTTTTTGTCATTTATTTATTTTATTCCAGTTATTTTCTTAAGTATTTCACTTTTTCTTTACCAATACTGCGCTTTCTATTAGTCTTACATTGTCGTTTCATGGCATTCTTGTATTGGTTAACTATGCTATTGTATTTTATTTATAAACTGATACGATAAATGTATCTAGAAGTGAGAAGTAATTAAAAATTATAAGAAGTATGAAGAAAGAAAATTTAGTATGGGGAATATTAAGATTGGCTTTAGGTTGGATTTTTTTGTGGGCATTTTTGGATAAAGTTTTCGGGTTAGGTTTTTCGACAACACCGGGAAAAGCTTGGATAAATGGAATATCTCCAACTTACGGATTTTTAAAATTTGGAACTACTGGAATATTAAGTCCTTTTTATCATATTGTTGCTAACAATCCTTTAATAGCTTGGTTATTTATGCTAGGGTTACTATTTATAGGGTTATCATTGATGTTAGGGATATTTGTTAAATTAGGATCTTATGCCGGAATAATTATGTTATTTTTAATGTGGCTAGGTTTATTTCCATCACCTTCTTTAAATAATCCTTTTTTAGATGAGCACCTTATTTATATAATAATCCTATTTGGATTTATATTGGTTAATGCGGGTGATTTTTTAGGGATAGGAGTATGGTGGAGTAATTTACCCATCATAACCAAATATAAAATATTGCGATAAAAATATGCATTGTTCTTTTAGATTTAAAATATCCTTGGATGATATGTAGTACCAGTGTCTACAATATATCTAATTCTAATTGATATATCTTAGTACTATTTGATATTTTAAGGAAATTAAATCTTGGTATTTCTCAAAGCTATTGACCAACCATGTACTTATATGAAAGAATAAATAAAATTTTCTTTCTAACTTTATTAATATCCAGGTATAAATTTTTATAAGAAATTCTATATTTTTAAATATCTAATATTTCCAAATTTTCATAAATTGGTTTCATTATATATATAAATTCAGCCATCTCTTTTGTAAGCTCTATAATCCAGTTAATATATTGATAACTATTAAAGTTTATCTACTTTATAAGTACAGCTTTTACTATATATCTTTGTGTTCCGATGCCTGGAGGGATGCATGTCATCAGGGTAAGATATTTTTTATTTGGAGATGCTGCAAGGACAGAAAAATCAGTAGGTTGTACTACTCTCGCTGTAAATACTTTATATGTATATGTTTTTCCTTGAAATTTAAGATAAATTAAATTTCCATTACTTAGTTTTAATATATTTGTAAAAATTCCTAGGAAAGAGCTAGGATATAAATCTGCAAACCATTGTGGTGCAGAGTGTCCATACACATATACATTGCCGGTCTCTCCTGGAAGTGCAGTACCTTTCATTTGTGCAAGTGAGTTTACAAGAACATGTTCATAAGCTTGTGTATTGAATCCATTAACATTGGTTTTTACTGGTATATTATTAAGGTTTATTGTAGGGATTGAAAGATAAAAATATCCTTTATAATTGGAATTATTTTTTATTGTCTGATTATTAATTATTTTTGAAAAATATGAAGATGATGGGTCTGCTTTTACTATAGCAGTCTGATATTTGTGTAGAAGATTTGTGTCTATGTAATATTTAATAAGTGGTGATGCAGCTATAAATACAAAAAATCCCCCTATGACTATTAAAAATATAGATCCATAATTGAAACGTAATTTTCTTCTTTGAAACAATTTTCTCTTTCTAGAACCAATATGTGGGATTTTTAAGTATTTATTAAGAGAATTTAAACGTATAACAGAATTTCTTGATCTAAATATTTTAGGTCTATTAGGGTGTATTTCCTTCACGTACATATATCTAGCCATAAATCCTATTGTATCATGAACATATGATATATCTTATAAAATATAAGGTAAAGGATCTGGATCCTAAGGATTTGGATCATCGGGATCTTAATTCAACGAAGATAAGGTCTATCAGGTTATTGACTTATATGCTAAAATATTTTCGCCATGGATGATTATTATAAAATTTTAGGTGTATCAAAGGATTCCGATATAAAAGAAATAAAAAGAGCATATAGAAAGCTTGCTGGTGAACACCATCCTGATAAAAATAAATCTTCTGACGATAAAAAGTTTAAAGAGATTAATGAAGCATATTCAGTTTTGTCTGACCCACAAAAGAGAGCCAACTATGATAGATTTGGTAATGCTGATTTTGCAAATCAACAAGGAGGTCCTGGAGGGTATACTTATGGTGGCCAGCAGGCTGGTGGCTTTAGATATGAATCCTCTAGTGCAAACTTTGGAGGGTTTGAAGATATATTCTCTGATCTTTTTGGTGGAGGTTTTACGTCTGGACAATCTGGGAGTGGGAGAGCAGGAAGGAGTTCCACTCCAGATCTATCTGGGGATGATATGGAGGTATATATAAATGTTGATTTAAAAGACATAGTTTTTGGAGCAGAAAAACAACTTTCTTTTTATGCAATGCTGAAGTGTACAATATGTAAGGGAACAGGATCCTCAACAGGTAGCACTGAAACATGTTCTGTTTGTAAAGGCAGTGGTCATGTAAGGAAGGTATCACAAAGTTTCTTTGGAAATATTGCAGTTGATGAGGTATGCTCTGCATGTTTGGGTGCAGGGAAGGTTATAAAGGATAAGTGCCGTTCTTGTTCTGGTACAGGACGGATTAAGCAATTAAAGAAGATGACCATAAAAATACCTAAAGGAGCAAATGATGAAAGTGTTTTGAAATTCCAAGGTGAAGGGGGAGCAGGATTAAATGGAGGAGTGAGCGGAGATCTATATATGCATATTAAAGTTAACCCCGACTCTAGGTTTAAGCGGGATGGGAATAATCTAAAAGTAGTATCTCATATCAGTATCGCCACTGCAGTACTTGGAGGGATCTTAGATGTAGATACTTTATATGGGCAAATTAAGTTAAAAATACCACAAGGAACACAGAGTGGAGAAATCTTTAGGGTTAAACAAAAAGGTATTCCATACCTTCACGGTAGAGGTGTGGGAGATTTGTACGTTACAGTCAAAGTAGATATTCCTAAAAGATTATCGGGTGATGAGAAAAGATTATTTGAAACCTTGAAAAGCCTAGAGTAATATTATTTTTCAGCAATACCAATAGTATTTAG
The DNA here is from genome assembly GCA_021805885.1 of bacterium. Next base: position 3,745 of record JAJZDR010000039.1, read on the forward strand.
TTTTAGTGGTTTAGAATATTATATTTTATTCTCTAATATATACTATATGTATTATTGTCGCTTGACCTACATTAATACATGGTATATAATATACGATATGTACGAAAGGTATCTAAAAAATCAAATTAAAATTAGCCTTAAAGAAGGTTTAGTAGTAATTATATATGGTGCAAGACAGGTAGGTAAAACTACTCTTGCAAAAGAAATAATGGAAAGCTATCAAAGACCTTTATATATAAATGCTGATGAGATTACAGAAAGATTGCGCTTGCAAAATAAAGGTGCAAAAGAATTAAAAGATTATTTTGGAAATGCAGATATAGTGGTTGTTGATGAAGCTCAACGAATCCAAGATATTGGATTAACAGCTAAACTTATTCATGATACTTATCCTAAAATTAAAGTTTTATTAACAGGAAGTTCAAGTATATCTTTGGCTTCTAAAATAAAAGAACCTCTTACTGGTAGATCACGGGAATATATATTATATCCATTAAGTATTGATGAAGTTGCTTCTATAAATCAAGATAAACTTAATGCTATAAGTAGAGCATTGATATATGGGTCATATCCTGGAATTTGGAGTATGTCTACTAAACATGCTGAAGAAACATTACGTTTACTTGCAACTGATTATATATATCGAGATGCTTTTGCGCTTCAAACAATTTTTGATAATACCGTTATGTACAATCTGCTTCAATTATTAGCTTTTCAGTTAGGAAATGAAGTTTCATATAACGAACTAGCAAATACACTACAAATATCTAAAGATACGGCTATGCGATATGTGGATTTATTAGAAAAAGCACGAATTATCTATCGTTTACGCCAATATAGGCGTAATGAAAGATCCATTATTGGTAGGCTCAGAAAAATATACTTTTATGATCTTGGGATAAGAAATGGCCTTATTGATAATTTTAAAGCACTTCAGATACGTGATGATAAAGGGGCGCTTTGGGAGAATTTCTGTTTAAATGAAAGGCAGAAAGCTCAACAGAGAACTAAAATATATACAAAACAATTTTACTGGCGAAATCGAAGCAAACAAGAAATAGATTTAATAGAAGAAAGTGTAGGAATCATAAGAGCATATGAGTTTAAATTTTCTCCTAACAAAACAGTTAAATTACCAAAATCATTTGAAAATCTTTATCCAAATACTAAATTACAAGTTATTAATACGGAAAATTTCATTTCACTCTTACAAAAAGAATATCCAATATAATTATAATATGTGCAATATATGGTATTCAATGAGAATAGACTATGTGCTAATGATAATTTGATTATTTTACAAGTCTATAAATCCTTGATTTTTTCCTACAATTACCCCCCCCCCATGGAGAATCAGTTACTATCTTATCCAGCTTTTC
>JAJZDR010000078.1 GCA_021805885.1 bacterium
TAAAATCCGTTGGAGCAATCCATGAGGGTCCGAGTCCCTCTCTCAGCATATAACGGAATGTAGTTCAGTTGGCTAGAACGCTTGCTTTGGGAGCAAGAGGTCGCTGGTTCGAGTCCAGTCATTCCGAGTATTTAGTATTTGTTCCCAATATTTTAACCTACTTTTCATTTAGGATCTTTACACTAGCTACGCCTATGAAAAAATATACACAAATAACAATCTTTTCAGTACTATTTTTAATAGTACTTTTTTTTATAAAGAACAGAAATGGAAGTGGGGTTTATAAACCCAACCTGACCATAGCTAAAACTCCTACTACTTCTATACCTAAACAAGCAATTAAAAAAAGTTCCCTCTATAAAGATGGTACATATACTGGTAATGTTGAAAATGTATATTATGGTAATGTCCAGATAGAAATAGCTATATCCCAAGGTAAAATTTCTAATATTAATGTTCTCCAATATCCAAATGATAATCCTACTTCTTCATATATAAGTACACAGGCAATATCACTTTTAAAACAAGAGGTTATACAATCACAAAGTTCTAATGTAAATATTATATCTGGAGCATCTTACGTAAGTCAGGGATTTATCCAATCCATAGGTAGTGCTTTAAAAAAGGCAAGTTAATATGAAAAAGAGAAAAGTTATAATGGCTATGCCTGTGGTTATAGATATTGCCGATAAAAATATCAATGTTAATGTATTTAAAGAAATTTTTGATTATTTAGCATACATAGACAATACTTTTAGTACCTACAAAGAGAATAGTGAAATTACAAAAATAAATAATGCAAAGATTAATTATAAATCATACAGTCAAGATATGAAAAAAATATTACAACTTTCCAAAAAAACCAAAGATGAAACTAATGGTTATTTTGATATACATAACAACGGGAAATTAGATCCTTCAGGTATAGTCAAAGGGTTTGCAATTTTAAAAGCATCTCAAATATTAAAGAAAAAAGGATATAAGAATTTTTATATAGATATTGCAGGAGATATAGAGATATCTGGATTAAATGATAAAAAAGAAAAATGGAGTGTAGGTTTAGAGAACCCTTTTTTTAGAACTCAGATAATAAAGGTCTTAGCACTAACAAACAAAGGTATTGCAACTTCAGGAAATTATATTAGGGGATCTCATATTTGGAATAATAAAGAAAGGTCTGAAGATTTAGAGAATAATGTAATGAGTATATCTGTTATAGGTAAAAATGTTTATGAGGCTGATAGGTTTGCAACTGCTGCATTCTCCATGGGAGAAAATGGAATAAATTTTATAGAAAATTTATCTGGATTTGAAGCTTATATGGTTTTATCTAATAAAAATGCAATATTTACGTCAGGTTTCGAAAATTACGTTATATAAATTATGGTTACATACATAGATTCATTCCTAAATAAATTTACAACATATAGATTCACTCTATATTACTTAATTGCACTTTTTCTTTTTTCTCTTTTATTTAGTGCCTTTGGAATTCTTCCATATACACTAGAAGATCTTCTTATAAATCTATTTATTGCAATTATTGTTGCATATACTGCAAATTATGTTTTTGCATTTATATTTAGGGCAAAAAGAAATGTAGAATCTGTATTTATAACAGCATTAATTTTAGTATTAATTATCCCAGCATTCCCAACTGATTTTACATATATTTTTCTTGCAGCAGGAGTTGCAATGGCGTCAAAATATCTCATCACTATAGAGAAACGTCATATATTTAACCCTGCAGCTGTATCAATAGCATCAATAGCGCTTTTATCTCCATCACATGTTGCAACCTGGTGGATAGGATCTGTATACATGCTACCTCTAGTTGTTATAGGAGGTGTTTTACTTACAAGAAAAATAGGAAGGGGTAAAATGGTATATACCTTTATTGGGGTCTATTTTATACTAACCATCCTAGCATCTTTTATTCATGCATCTAGTATTCAGTCAACAATAAATCTCAGTTTATTAAGCTCCCCAATACTATTTTTTGCATTCGTTATGATTACAGAACCTATTACATCCCCATCACGAGAAAAACTTCAATTAATCTATGCTACATTTGCGGCATTTGTGTTCTCTACTCCGGAACTTAGAATATTTAATCTAGGATTTACACCTGAACTTTCTTTATGTGGAGCAAATCTACTTTCATATATTATGAGCCCTAATTATAGACTAGAATTAGTCTTATATAAAAAGGAAAAATTGTCACAAAATACAGCATACTTTATGTTTAAAGCTAACAAGAGAATTAAGTATATTTCAGGTCAATATATGGAATGGATGCTTCCTCATAAACATACTGATGACAGAGGAAATAGAAGATTTTTCTCTATAGCATCTTCTCCAACAGAAAATAATGTTGCATTATTAGCAAGATTTTACGAAGAATCAAGTAGTTATAAAAAATCATTATATAATCTAGAACCTGGAGAAAAAATTATAGTATCAGAGTTATCAGGGGATTTTATTCTATCATTGAAAGATAAAAATCCCATAGTTTTCATTGCAGGAGGAGTTGGAATTGCACCTTTTAGAAGTATGATTAGATATATAATTGATAAAAGATTAAATGTTGATATAACAATATTATATTCTAATAAAAGATATGATGATATTTTATTTAAAGACCTTTTTAAAGAGGCAAAAAATTATGGGGTTAAGACTATATATATAATAACAGATGACATACCATCAAACTGGAATGGAGAGACAGGTTATATAACTAACAATATGATAAAAAGTGAAGTCCCTAATTATTTAATTTCTAATTTCTATATATCTGGTCCTCAACTTATGGTAGATAATATGAATCACCTACTACTTGATATGGGTGTAAAAAGAAAAAATATTAAGGAGGATTTCTTTCCTGGCTATAACGAAACTCAAATATAAAATACTTATAACTCTATATCTCTTTTTAGAAAGATAAATATTCCTGGCAATATAAATATTACAAACATAGAAATAAATACAATAACAGAAGATGTTTTTATATTACCGTTTTGAATTATTGAATTTATATTATAGTAGTAAAAAATAGAAAAATATTTTAATACTTTTAGACTAGATGATAAGGAATAAACAACATTGAAAACATACATAATAAATACTACAGCTGATATTACCATAGTAGATTTTCCTCTATTTGCAAATATTGATGATATAAAAAAGCTAAAACTCAAAATTGAAAGCCCAAAAACAAAAGTTAAAACACTTATAAGATAAATATCTATTTGAGAATATTTAAAATTTTCTATTGATGCAATTGGTATTATTAAAATAACTGCAAAAATTATAAAGATTAGAATCGCTATCAACCCAGAGATATATTTTGATAGAAATATTTTAAATCTTGATATTGGTAAGGATAAAATTAAACCAATAGTTTTATCTTCAATCTGCCCTACAATCTGGGAGTTTACAAATGATACTATAAAAAATATGAGTATTAATGGAAGTATAATAGTAAGATATTTTCCTGATAAATAATTCAAGAAATTAAATTTACCAGAAGATACTCCCAATGCATGTAGTAAAGCTTTAGGAAATGAGTTCACAATTTGTGTATATGCTTTAGAACTATTTTTTACCCCAGGGAATGTTAAAATTAATAATAGAGCATACAAAAATGTTCCAATTGAATAGTATGTTATTAGTAATGTTTTTTGTTTTAGTATATTTTTTATATAGTTAATCATTTGATCCAGTCCCTATTTATAAAATTCTAAAAATGTATCTTCTAATGATAGTTGTGTTACACTAAGACTTTCTATGTTATATTTACTTAGTATTTTTATTAAACTATTTGTATCCTTCTTTACCTTCAAACTAATACTTTTATCATCACTAGATTCAATTTTAAAATCTTTGAAATCTTGAATATCATACTTACTTTTAAATTTAATAAAAACAGAAGAGATGTTCTTTGTCTTAATTTCATCAACTTCTTCTATAGATATAAGTTCCCCATCTTTTATTATCCCTATTCTGTCACAAATTTCTCCAACTTCCCCAAGATCATGAGAAGATAGAAAAATCGTAGTACCTCTTTTTTTTATATCTAAAATTAATTTATGAAATATATTTTGATAAAGTGGATCTAATCCACGTGAGGGTTCATCTAATATAATCAATTTAGGATCACAAATTAAAGAAAGTATCAGCGTTACTTTTTGTGTATTTCCATATGATAAAGTTCTTATTTTTTTGTGCATGGGTACATCAAAAATTTTTATTATATTATCATCATATTCTGATTGTTTTCTAAAATCATATATAAAATTTATATGATCCTTTAAAGTCCAATTTATGTTTAATATTTGGGAAGAAGATCCATATGATATACCTCTTTTTATCTCTACCATATGATCTTTTATATTTTTAGAAAATATTTCTATTGTACCTTTGGTAGGATACATAAATCCCATCAAACAATTTATTGTAGTTGTTTTACCAGCACCATTAGGGCCTAAAAATCCAAATATTTCACCTTCTTTTAGAGAAAAATTTAAATTTTTTAAAACCTCTTTGGACCCGAAAGATTTAGATAAATTTGAAACTACTAAAACATCCATATTTTCATTATACAATTTAAATTCCTGTTGTCAAAAATAACACACTATATATAATTATTATTCTATGCTAAAATATTTTTAAGGTTAATTTATTTTGTATTATATATTATGAAGATATTTAAGACATTGATAGTCTTAGTTACCTTAGCTACATTTGGAGTTGGCGTTGCTTTTGCCCAAACAAAAACATCTACGCAATTAGATAATTTAGTTAAAGCTGGAATACAAGAACAAAAAACTAACCCCCAAACAGCTGTAGCAGATAAAGAAGTTACCACAGGAGAAGTACAATCTGCTGGAGAGAACAAAGTATCTGGATCCGTCGGATCTGGATCCAAAGATGTAAAAGAAATACAAGTTCCTGAAGTAAATGTTGAAAAAGAAGTAGAAACTGAAAGTAAGTCCTCAAATACAGATACTAATTCTAAAGATAGTTCTACAAAATCTAGTACTAATAAATAACATGTTAAAAAATAAAAAATATCTCTATCTGATTTTACTTATACTTATAATCTCTGTTTTAGTATATAGTTACAAAAACAAGCCTAAATCACTAACTAACAGTGTTAATAAATTAGTTGTATCTCAATCAATAACCAGCACTGGAACCCCATCTCAAATAACAACCACATTTAATCATTTGGTAAACAGAAACATATATATGTTTGTATACCTAAAAAATCCAGTAGCTAATGAGACAGTATCTTATATAAGATATTTTAATGGGTATTATGTTGATTCATACAGCATCACTACTTCCTCATCAACTAATAAAATACTTTATTTTAATTGGGACAAAACGCATGCACTTGATTATCCTGTAGGTACTTATACTATCAAGGTGTTTATCAATGGTGCATTTATCAAATCTATTAATTATAAGGTTATATGATAATTGGATTTTTACCTAATTCTTGATTAATATAATTTTCTGATTTTGTAAAATAATATATTTAATCTACGTTAAATAATAGATTCAACTTTGATAATATGTTATTATCAAGATAAATGAAGATAAGAAATACTATACTTATAGTAATATTAATTGCCCTTATAGGAATTTTAGTATATTTTTTATATTCTGTATTTTCTAAAAGTAATCATCAACTACAAAATATTTCCACTGTATCTCAAAATTTGACAAGCTGTAATAATCATAATGTATCTGGATCCGTGGGGTCTGGATCCGTGGGGTCTGGATCCGTGGGATCTGGATCCAATGATTGGATGATAAGTTATCAAAACCTGAAAAACTTATCCAAAATAAATAAAATTCTTGTAAACAATATTTTTAACTCTCCGAATACATACATAATGGAGTCACCATCTAATTTTCAATATAATCCTTATGGAACATTTGTTGCTGTTTTTCAAAGTTATCAGAAATTTAAAGAAGACTTGTTAAATAATAGCATAGATTCTAATTTTAGATGGGTTTTATATGATAATGAGCGTTGGTCAAAAACACCTCTACAAGAACAGCAAAATCCTATTTTGTATGAACAGCTTTTCACTAATCTTGCACATCAATATGGGTATAAAGTAATTTTATCTCCTTCACAAGATTTATTTGTGGAATCAAAAAATAACTCTAATGGTAGCTTATATCTAAACTCTGGTATTGCCAAAGCAACCTATAACTACGCAGATATATATGAAATTCAAGCTCAATCTTTTGAACAGTCAAGATATAGAAATAGTCATGTATTTACAAACTTTGTAAATAAAGTGCTTATACAGATCACTAATCATACAAAGCCTATAATTGTAGGACTTGGAGCAAGTAGGGTTCAAAATGCGACTCAACTATATAATGATTTTTTATCTATACAAGGATCTAGATCCCAAGGAAAGATTCAAGGTTTCTGGATAAATATACCAGGATCAACACCAAATAGACTAAATCTTGGTATACAATTCTTACAAATGGTTGAGAATTCGTGTAAATGAATATTACTTAATCTTCTTTAGTGTATTTATAACAATAGATAAATTATTTTTTAAAATTAATTTATCCTCTTTAGATAATGTACCTATCTTATCCTTCATCTCACTTCTCATAAGTTTAGAAAATTCTTTCATCTTCTCTCTACCTATATCTGTTATAGATACTATTTTCTCTCTCTTATTAACACCCTCTTCTTTGTGTATAAAACCCTGGTTTTCAAGCTTAAATAATGCTTCTGTAACAGAAGGAGGAGATATATTCATTTTTCTTGATATATCTACAACTCTAATATTTTTATTTTCACTGATTATTTTTAAAAGTAAGGCTGAAGAGACAAAGTTATTTCCATACATGAAATGAGTTTTCATTTCCATTATAAGATCAATTATTTTATCTTCAATAGTACTATCCATTCCTATTATCAGTCCTTAGAGGTATCTCCTTTATAAGTATAACAAAAATTAGTGCTATTGCAACAACAACCGCTGCAAACAATAACACATAGCTTATTGATTGAGTTAAAGATAGATAAACTGCGTGAGTTATCTCATGTACATATTTAAGCAGGTATTGTGGTACATTATTTGCTCCATTAAGTGTAGTAGAGAATGAAGTGTTAGAACTTGAAAAAGAATGTTGGATAGCATCATACTTTTGAGATAAAGCTACAGGCAGATTTTTTGGTTTATTATAAGCTAATCTTGATATAAGAGTATTATTCAATATAGTTCCCATAGCAGCAAGTCCTACTGCACTAGCAACATTTCTGAAAAATTGTAAAGTACCTGTCACTACACCTATCTCTTGTACAGGGAAGAAATTTTGAGCCACAATAGTCAAAATTGGCAACAACACTCCAAGGCCAACACCAGTTATAAACATGTGTACCATCATTAAGAGTATACTTGTATTAATAGTTAGGGTTGATAAAAGGAAAAACCCTACAGCTGTAATAATGACTGAAGACACTATTAAATATTTATACTTTCCATACTTTGTAAGTAAGAGTCCTGCACCGATTGCAGTAAGGATAAGTCCCAAAATAAGGGCTATTAGATATAACCCTGAAGTTGTAGGACTTGCTCCTCTAACATATTGAAAGTATATTGGTAGGTAAACTATCCCTCCTAAAAAACCAAATGAGGTAAGAAATGCCACAACATTGATATATATAAAAGATTTATTTTTAAATAAATGCAAAGGTAATAAAGGATATTTTGCTTTTGTTTGATAAAAAATAAAAATAATTAAAAAAACAATAAATGTTCCTATTAGTAAGAATTCTTGTATAGAATTCCATGCTATTAGCGAACCTCCAAATATTAAGGCTGATATTAAAGCAACTGTAAATATTGAAAATAGTGCAATACCAGGATAATCTACAGTCTCTTCTTTGTGAGTTTTTATTAGAGGATATTCTCTTAAAATAAGTATAAATGCAAGTATACCTACAGGGACATTAATATAAAATATCCAATGCCAAGATAAAGATTCTGTTAAATAACCTCCAATCAAAGGCCCTATGACAGATGCCACTCCAAAACTTGAGGATATAATACCTTGCCATTTTCCACGTTCCCGTGGTGAGAATAAATCTCCAATAGATGCAAAAGCCAACGATGTTAAAGCTCCTCCACCTATACCTTGTATAGCTCTAAAAATTATAAGTTGTGTTATATTTTGTGATAAACCAGATAGAACAGATCCAAATACAAAGATGCCTATTCCCCATAAGTAGAATAACTTTCTGCCATAAATATCTGATAATCTACCAACAACCAATATTGATATTGTAGATGTAAGAATGTAAGCAGCATATATCCAGCTTAAAAGATTAAAGCCTCCCAAATCTTTTAAAATTGTAGGAAGTGCAGTTGAAACTATAGTCTGATCCAAAGCAGACATAAACATGGATATCAAAATAGCTGCCATAAGGAACTTTAACCTTCCAGGTTTTATATGTTCTTTCATCATAATAATAAATGTTTAAATATGTAATTACCTAACTATTAGGTAGCCTATGAAAGTATATCATAGATATTATATATGTCAAATATATCACTGTGCTATTCGTTTTAGAATTGATTGATAGGCGTTATTTAATTCTTTAAATTTTGTATCATCTTGATTTCTAGTAAAATCTGGGTGAAGAATTCTTGCCTTCTCCCGGAATGCCTTTTTAACTTCACTAAGTGAAGCACCACTCCTTACTCCAAGTACTGAGTATGCCTCATCTAGGACATCATTACTGTCTGTTTTTTGAGATTCTGTACTCTCCCTAGATTGTTTAAAAGAGTTATATAAATTGAATATAACTTCACTGGAGAACTTAAACCGAGATTTTAGAACTGCAGAGAATTCAAGTAATGTTTTTGATTTTACAAACACAGTATATATATACTCATAATTATCGATAACTATCTCTTCTATTTCTGCATTCTCGTTAATAATTCTACGTACTTTAAAGTAATATAGATTTAACTCTCTAAAAAAATCTATTCCTCCTATTAAAAGTGCAATTACAATAAAAAGTAAATCTCTAGTAAATAAGGTAACCCAGGCACCAACTGTAAGTATTAAAGAGTTATTAAATAGTCTTCCAAGAAGTGCACTTCTATATTGTTCTGCTTTAAGCTTTGAATTTTTTTTTGGAGACAGATATAGAATTAAAGATATAAATGTTGTTACAAAAACCAAAATTAAATAGACGAAGAATGTATCTAGAGAGTTTATATTCATATTATAATTAAAAAAATTGACCTCGGCGGGATTCGAACCCGCGATCTCCAGGATGAAAACCTGATGTCCTAGACCACTAGACGACGAGGCCAAAAACAATAAAAATATACCAGAAATAAAGGTTTTTTGCAAATATAATGTTCAGTAATTTGAGTTTTGGGAATTTTTAGTATACAATGAATCAAGGACGTGCCCAATCTATGCAGCCTTGAGTCCAGATTCTTAGATCCAGATTCTTGAAGTTGTATATCATCAATAAATGAAAAGTCAAACAATTGAGATTTCTACAAAGACAATATTCATAGTTATAGCTACATTAGTAGGAATATACTTCTTTTTGAAAATAGCATTTGTCTTCGTCCTCATATTTCTTTCCTTCATCTTAATGTCAGCAATTGATCCATTGGTTGTATGGTTTGAAAAAAGAAAACTACCAAGAGGAATATCTGTCATATTTAGTATGCTAATTATAATAACCATAGCAGGTTTCTTTTTTTATATAACCATATCCCCTATAACAAATCAGATAGATCAAATTGTAGCGGCTTTTGGGACTATCCCACAAAAGTTAGCCCATATATTTCCATTTATAAAGTCCAATTCTACAGTAAAGATTGGAGGATTCAATTTATATAAATATATATTTAATAACTTTCATAACTTTGTACTATCTGGAGCTTTAAATGTATCTCAGACAACTATAAATGTAATCACTTTTATAGCATATATAGTATTCATACTTGTAATGTCTATATATATGCTCATTTATAAAGAACATTTTTATGCAACAACATTAAATTTCATACCAAAACAAGACAGAAAAAGAATAGAACATACCTTGAGAAGGGTAGAGATACAACTTGGAAGATGGCTTAGAGGACAGTTATTAATAAGTCTGTTTGTAGGAATGCTATTTTGGATTTACCTTACAATTTTGGGTATTCCTTATGCTATACCACTTAGTTTATTTGCAGCATTTTGTGAAGCTATACCTTTCGTAGGACCAATAATATCTGGGGTAGTAGCATCATTAGTAGTCTTTTTCATATTCCCCAATTTGTTTTTATTGTCTGTTATTGCTGTAGTTATAATACAACAATTAGAAGCAAACCTAATAGCACCAAAAATCATGGAGAGAGTTATAGGGATAAACCCTTTAATTGTAGTTATAGGAATATTTATAGGTACAGAAATAGGAGGCCTTCTTGGAGCTCTAATTGTACTGCCTATAATTACAGTAATACAACTTTTAATTTATGATATATGGGGGGAAGGAAAAGATGATAGTCTATCTAAAAACAATTAATGGCATTAAAGTTCAATGTACAGACACAGAAAATAAACTTCTACAGCTGAATAGCGATATATCAATACATAAAATTCTTGATAGAAATCTGGATGAGATGAAGCATGTTATATTAAATAACCAGCTACTATATCCAAAACTTTTTTATACTGAGTACTTCCATATTTTAAAAAATGACCACAAAGATCTTTTTAAAGAACATGGTCTTAGACATGACATAACCATAATGTCTGGAAATCTTGCAGGAATAGAATTTATGAAGACATATGGGCATTATCATGATCTTTTAAATAGCAAAAGCAACACCGCTCCTGAAGTTATAGAAATTTTGTATGGACAAGCATTAATACTTCTACAAAAACCTAAGATGGTAAGCTCTAAGTATGCTTTAGGTCAATCTCTAGAGAGTATGTGTGACTTCTCAAATATAGAAGAATTTACTTATTTTAAACTTAATAAAGGAGACGTATTTGTAATACCACCTGGGTACGGACATATATTAATAAACCAGAAACCTGGGGCTTTGATTTTTTCAAGTTTAATTTCATCAAGAGCTAAAAGTTTATATCAAAGTATTTTTGATTTTAGAGGAGGAGCTTATTACATAATTAAAAAGAATGCGAAACAGGTCTTTGTACAAAATCCTAATTATAAGAATGTCCCTAAAATTAAAAAACAGAAGAAGTGGGCATATAGTAATCTTATAGATAAAAAAGATCCTATATATCTATCATTTGTTAATGATCCTAAAAAATACCACTGGTTGAATAATCCGGATAGTATAAATTGGGAGAATTTCGCTTAATTACCTGCATTAAAATGCCTGGAAAAGGACTCGAACCTTCACACTTTTTCAAGTACTAGCTCCTAAGGCTAGCGTGTCTACCATTCCACCATCCAGGCAAAGGGTTACAAGCAATTAATTGCAGGCAATTGATTGCAGGCAATTGAAAATGACTATAGATAATTATATAACAAAATTGTAATTCAGACTAGTAATCTTCTAAATGATATAATTATACAACAAATCGCTTTTAGTTATTTTCCTACAGGTAATACCATGTTATCCATTCTACAAATAAGACTATTAATGTCTCCTTTGTATTTTAGTTCAATACCAACTAATGCAACTCCTCTCTCATTGGAAGTCTTCTTTATGTATTCAAATCTTACTATATCATCATTCACTCCTAATGCTTTATTAACAATTTTTTTTAATTCTCCAGGTTTTTGATAAAATTCAATTAAAAAATAATACTTAAGACCTTTAAAAACAAGAGATCTTTCCATAATTTCAGGGTATCTTAAAATATCATTGTTCCCACCTGACAGAATACATACTACATTTTTACCTTTGATCTCTGTTTTTATATTCTCCAATGCTGATATAGATAGAGCACCTGCTGGTTCAGTAATAATACCGTCATTTTGATATAATTCTATCATTGTAGTAGCAACTTGCCCTTCTTCTATAACCTTTATCTTTTCTACATTATTTTTTACTATATTAAACGTATTCTCACCTACTCTACTTGTAGCTACCCCATCAACGAATGTATCTACTGTTTTTGATTTTATAATCTTGTTAGCTTTTATAGATTCTGCCATTGAAGCTGCACCTGAAGGTTCCACTCCTATAATTTTAATATTATTATTTTTGCCCTTTAAATATAAAGAAACACCTGATATTAATCCTCCACCTCCAATTGGACATACAACATAATCTATTTTATTCAGTTTATCAAATATCTCTTTTCCAACTGTTGTCTGACCTTCTATTACTTTTTCATCATCAAATGGGTGTATAAAATTATAACCATTTTCTTTTGTAAAAATTTTAGCTTCTCTATAACATTCATCAAAATTTGAACCTACAAGCTTTATACTAACAAAATCACCTCCAAAATATTTTACTCTATCTATTTTTTGTAGATGAGTAGTTACTGGCATGAAGATAATACTTTTTATTTTTAACAATGATGCAGCAAAAGCCACTCCTTGAGCATGATTACCTGCACTAGCACAAGCAATTTTAACATTTTTATTATTCTTATGCACTGAAGATATAAGGTTATATGCTCCTCTTATCTTATAAGATCTAACTACCTGAAGATCTTCTCTTTTTATATAGATATTTGCATTATATTTACTAGATAGTCTAGAAGATAATTCAAGTGGAGTATTTACTATAATATCTTTTAAATTCAAACTTCTTCATCAATTGTTCTTGTATTAACTCTATATTTCATTGGATCTAAACCCTTTTTTATATGCTACCAAAGATATTTCAATATGAGCAGATTTTGGAAGGAAAGATACTGTCACAGTCTCCCTTGCAGGATAAGGTTCAGATCTAAAAAACTTTGCATATACCTCATTTACAACCTCAAAATCATAGATATAAAAATATACTTGTTTTTACAACATCTTTAAAATCTATGCCACCGGCTTTAAGTATACTCTTAAGATTCTTCAATATTTGTTCTGTTTCTTCCTTAATATTAGTACTTACCAAAGATCCAGTATTCCTATCAATAGCTATTTGTCCAGATACAAAGAGAAAATGATCAACGAATATCCCTTGAGAATAAGGACCTATTGCACTTGGAGCATTTGTAGTTTCAACTTTTTTTAACATTTTAAATATGATTTTAACATATTTCTAATATTAATATATTCTTGAATAAATAGGAAACAATTGAGGTAAAATTAAAAACTTACAGTTGATTTATATAACTCTGAACACTAGGAGCCCATGATGGATTAGGTGGGTCATATACAGGCTGCATTTGGTATGGAGTTTCATTCTGATATGAGCTACCTATCCCTTCTGCTATGTTATTAATAGCATTTGGCCAAGATCCAAATCCTGAAAATCCACTAAATTCACTTCCACCACCTGTCCAACCCCAACCGTTATAGGATAGTATCCCATTTACACTTTCAGGTATCACTCTTCCAAATCCAGATTCTACACCTGATATTGCAACAAGTAGTTTCCAATTAACACCATATTTTGCTCCAGCAGATATAAATTCTCCTGCATAAGGAGCCATAGGAGACCCATGTGATACAAGAAAATTATATAAAACCTGTACATTTGCATTAGATGTTGTTGTAATAGATGAAGATATTTCATTATTCTTACTTGGTATTACAGCAGCAAGCATCCTTGCATGTTCAATATTAGGGTTTATGATATTAACTCCAGCTAATTTATCAAGATTTGATAAACTTTTATTCCTTATTAGATAGACATTAGCAGCCATCACCTGTTTAGACAAAAATACTTTACCCTCTAGATTTGCAAATACATTTAAAGGGCTTTTAAATATAAACAGAGAGGCAATAACAAACAAAGATACAAACACATATAAGTACACACGCAACCTTTTTTTAACTATTTTGTCTATCTTTTTTATATAATGCGAGTCCTCTAAGCTAGTATTTTTTGATAAACTATCATTATTTAGGAAATTCATATATACATACTAAAGATTTTTATAGGAAAAGTCAATATATTAGCATTTAAACTGGAGTTTTTTAAGTGAAAAATCAAAAAGCAGAAGACGGGGCTCGAACCCGCGACAACTAGTTTGGAAAACTAGTACTCTACCAACTGAGTTACTTCTGCATAAAAGCAATTATACAATATATTTATGTTTGGATCTAGATCCTTGAGCCTTGGCCCTTACTTACAAGTTTGGAATTGGTTATATAAAACAAGAGACTTTAAGATACTATCTAGAACTTGGGTTCTTTGTATATTGTTATAATTTAATACTAAAGAAAAACCCGGGTTATAGAATGATACTAAATTCTTGTTAGACACTAAATATCCAGTATATAGTCCCTCAGTTTCCTTGGACACAGATCCAGCACCATTTCTTGTATTATATGCTGTCATACTCTGACACTTACTGTACACAGTTATTGTCTCAGTATTAGTAGAACTTGAATCCTTAAAAGTTGCAGATTCAGAACTTGGAGTTTCAACAGCACTAGCCATAGTCCATCCTTGTATATAATTTATATTGAAAGATTGAGTACCATTATATGTTCCCTTAAATAGAGAATATGTTATTGGAGGAGTGACAAGTTTGGGTGTAGGAGCAACATTGGAAACATAAGAATTAGAGCTTTGAGTACTTATTTTCTGTAATTCCTCAGCATATTTTGTAGTTATATACAAAACTACTATTATTAGAAGAGCAAAAATCACAATAAATAATGTTTTTGTTTTCATGTATATATGATATATCTTTTTTAAAATTTCATCAAGGATCTAGCTCCAAGGATCTGAATCCTTGGATCTGAACCTATAGGCTTAGATCTAATAATTTATATATGAGACGATAAAAATAGAAAAGAAAAAGGAGGTAAAAACCTCCTTCATCTGTGTTAATAACGGAGTCAGTTTAGAGCATCATCAATCCAATTCCTATTGCTATTATCAATCCTCCTACTGCTGCAAACATCTCTATTGGGGATGT
>JAJZDR010000002.1 GCA_021805885.1 bacterium
ATTTGACACCTTCCTCAGAGAAAGAGGAAGAGATGCTAGACCCCTCATAAGGAAAGAAAGATACAGGGTAAAGTATTTTAAAACTAAGCTTGATGAGACCTTGGAAGATCAAGATTATTTCGCATTTGATTACAGGGATACTGCCATACCAGAATATAGAGAGGATATCTCTATAAGGATAAAAATGACAACCTTAAGATTAATACAGGCATATGTAACAACCAGCCTTATGCAACTTATAAGGGAAGGTGTTGTTGATACTCTAGAAATTCCTCATCAGACAGATAAAAGATTCACATACCTATTGGCAAAAGGAAAAATTAGCAGTATGAAAGAGAGCGAGGAATTGAGAGATCTATATAAATATTTCCTTAAAAAATATATTCAAGGCAAGAGATCTAGGTTTTTCGATCCAGGAAGAGAGCCAGATTTTAGAAAAAATCTTAAAAGACTACAACTTCTTTTTGGATAAAGCTAATAATGTGTTTAATAAACCTCCATTTTGATATAATAATTTAGGTATAATAATTTTTATCCGAAAAATTATGTTAGACATAAAAGATGTTTCATACAATCCAAAAAAATATGAGGAAAAGATCATTGAGTTCTGGCTATCCAATAATTTATTCTCCCCTGAGTATAAAAATGAGAGAAAGAATACTTTTACAATTCCTCTTCCTCCTCCAAATGCAAATGCTCCCCTACATACAGGACATGTAGCTGGAAATACATACCAGGACATAATGGGTAGGTATCACAGAATGAGAGGAGATAAAGTACTTCTCTTGCCAGGAAAAGATCATGCCGGAATACAAACAGAGGTTGTTTTTGAGAAAGAACTCTTAAAAAATAAAATAAGAAAAAGAGAGCTTGACAGGGAAGAATTCGTAAAACAGTGTCTAGCATTTACACTCAAAAATGCAAAAAATGCAACAATACAAGAACAAAGGATAGGGCTTAGTGCAGACTACAGTAGAGAAAAATTTAGCCTAGACCAGAACATTACAAGGCAAGTACAAGAAACCTTTATATCAATGTTCAATGCCAAAGAACCTCTAGTATACAGAGGAAAAAGAATAATAAATTGGTGTTCTGGTTGTCAAACAGCACTTGCCGATATTGATACTGAATATAAAGAAGAAAAAACAAAGTTATACTATATAAAATACGGGGAATTAGTAGTTGCAACAACAAGACCTGAAACCATAATGGCTGATACAGCTTTGGCTGTTAACCCAAAAGATAAAAGATATAAACATCTTATTGGAACAACCGTTCTAATAAAATCAGTAGATGGATCTGGATCCTATAGTGAGAAAGAGTTGCCAATTGTAGGAGACTTTGCGGTTGACGAGAACTTTGGCACAGGAATTTTAAAAGTAACCCCAGGTCACTCAAAAGAGGATTTTGAAATTGGAGAACGCCACAATTTACCACGTATATCGATAATTGATAATTACTCAAAGCTTACCTATGGCAAATACAAAGGTATGAAGGTTAAAGAGGCAAGAGATGCCGTAGTATCAGATCTTGAACAATTAGACCTAATTGTAAAGATTGAAAATATACAACACAAGATCCAGATATGTGAACGAAGTCATACTGTAATTGAACCCCTACTTTCTTATCAATGGTTTATGCAGACAAGAGATCTAGCAAAACGTGCAATTCTAGCTATGGAAAAAGGTGACCTTCATATTCACCCACAAAGGCAAGAAAAAAATTACCTTAGATGGTTAGAGAATATAGAAGATTGGTGTATTTCAAGACAACTTTGGTGGGGACAAAGAATCCCTGTATATTATTGTGGAGGTAAAAAGACAGAAATAGATGAGAATGGAGATTTAAAAGAAGTCATTCTTGGCTGTGGGAAGATTATTGCATCCATAGATAAACCTAAAGAGTGCCCTCAATGCAAGAGTACTAAGCTAATACAAGAAGAAGATATATTTGATACTTGGTTTTCCTCAACGCAGTGGCCATATACAACACTTGGAGGACTGGAAGGAACGGATTTTAAAACTTTTTATCCAACCAATGTTCTTGAGACAGGAAGAGACATCCTGTTTTTCTGGGTAGCAAGGATGGTTATGATGGGTCTCTACAAGACCTCCAGGGTACCATTTTCTGACATATACCTGCATGGCCTAGTTCTAGACAAGGATGGATTAAAACAGTCAAAATCTAAGGGTAATGGAGTGAATCCTATGGAGATAATTGATAAGTTTGGGACTGACTCTTTAAGATTGGCATTAGTGTCAGGAGTTGCTCCTGACCAAGATATGAAGTTATATGATGATAAGATAAAAGGTTTCAGAAATTTTATAAACAAAGTATATAACTCCTCTCGTTTTATATTCTTAAAAGTGGAGGATTTATCATCAGATAATAAAAAATTCATACGGGAACATACTGGTCTTTATGCTGCAAAAACCAATATTCATATGAATAAGGAACTTCCAGATATTGTAAAAACAGTAAATAGAAATTTTACAAATTTCGAATTTGGACTGGCAGCCTTTAATCTTCAAAACTTTTATCATCATACATTTTGTGATTCCTACCTTGAGGATATGAAAAATCCAGAGAATGAAAGTATAGAATCTTATGCAGAACTTGTACACACATTCTATACTCTGATAAGACTTATGCACCCATTTATTCCTTTTATAACAGAAGCGCTATTTCAAACACTAAAAGAAAAAGATTTGATTGAGACCAAAGAAATAAGTATAATGTATGAGGAATTTCCACAAAATTAAATCAAGATTCAAGAATCAAGATTCAAGAATCCAAAAGTATAACAAAGCTATAGATAGCTAACTATGGATATAGACAAATTATTCAAGAAAAATTATAAAAGTGACCTGGATCTCTACAAAGAGTTCAATTTTGATAACCTCCCTTTAGATTACCAAGAAAACCTTTTATTGGAGTTAAGAAGACTCTTTATAAAATACTATCTTTTTAATATTAAGAGTTCTGTAGGGGAAGAGAATAAAAATTCTGTACCAGAAGATGATTTTCATAAATTAGTATTATTTGCAAAGGATAACATTGAGAATTATGATATTTTTTTTGAAGAATTAGTTAGGGTATTTAAAATTAATATCACAAAAGCAAGGGATAGTATTGTGGAAAACAATTCAATTGATTGAAAATTTACCTATAATTATGCTATTATCTTTCCCGTATGCAAAAAATCAAACTCAAAGCACAAGATAGAACTCTTACAAAAAAAACAACTAAAGATTTAAGGAAGAAAGATCTTATACCTAGTGCTATATTTGGTATATCTGGAAATACCAATATTGAAATTGATAAAAAGGAGTTTATAAAAACTTACAGAGAAGCTCATTACACAGGAATAATCGAGTTAGAACTTCCAGGTAAAACCCATAATGTGTTAATACAAGAAGTTCAAACTCACCCACTATCGTCTGAACTTTTAAGTGTATCTTTCCATGAAGTTTCACTAACAGAGAGAATAAATGCTAACGTTCCTTTTGAAATTGTAGGTGAGGCTCCTGCCGTAAAAATATATGGAGGAGTACCATTTGAAAATATACAAGAAATTGAAATAATATCTCTCCCTCAAGATATCCCTAATTCCATAATTGTAGATGTATCTGGATTAGTTGAAATTGGAGACTCTATCCTTTTAAAAGATATTAAGTTACCAGAAGGGGTTGAATTTGCATCTATGGAGGAAGGTGGGTTGGAAGGATCAATTATTACAATATCTCCACCTCAAGAAGAGGAAGTTGAAGAAGAGGTTGAGGAAGTATCCCCTGAAGATGTGGAAGTCATAAATGAGAAGAAGGAGGGAGAGGGCGAGGGAGGAGAAGACAGTAAAGATTCTGAAAAGTCTTAGCTCTAAGGAACCATATTCTAGAATGTATACACTATCTTTTTTGAATTAGGGTCTATCCCATATTTTAACAGTATTGCCTTAGCTTGGGATATATATGTATCTTCCTGCTTAATAACACCTGAAGGATTTGCAAAATTTATATTCTTTATATGAATATATACAGTATTCCCTTGTAAATTTCCAAAAGCCTGATTTTGGGGGACATATTTAATACTAAAGTTTGTAGAATTATAATTCAATACCTTATTGTTAAAATTATTTTTATTAACCATTGGAACCCCTTTAGGTATAACATTGGTGGTATTTGCTGGTTTAGATACAACAAAAATCAAAAATACAACCACTATTACTATAAGTATTAAAACTATATATCTTGCATTGTTTTTTATTAAAGTTAAGTTTATATTCATAGTTTATCCCGTAACAATTGCCTGAGACCCTAGAAAAGTACTTAGAAAAAAGTGTAGGCTAGATCTAGTTGCTGAATTTCCAAAGCTTCCATTTATGGGAGTGTATTCCTCCATCATATACGTAAAAATATCCGTGGTCTTACATGCAGCCGATGTTCCTGCTCCAGCCACAGATATATTTTGATTTTTCATTTCAGATGTAAAAGTATTGTAATAAGTCATTAACGAATTTATTGCACATGTAAGTTCTGGACCAAAAGATTGAGCTTCCCCGCCAAAACAATTAAAGCTCTCGCTTGCCCCTCCTCCAGTAGAGAAACTGCTTTCTTGTCCCCATATAGCAGCAAGAAATCTTGGATCACATTTATACAAACCTGGAGATATCTGGCAAGCCGATACAATCTGATTAGCTTTTGTAACAGTTGTATTTCCAAAGCTTTGAAGATAACTAAACATTGCCGTAAAGTCTGATTGTTGCAATGGAATTCCTTGAGGAGAAATAAGTGTTACATTTACAGTAAACGGTTCTGGGCAATAACCTGCAGGGACAGGAATGGGAGCCCCAGATATTGTACCTACCCCAGAATTGCCTCCTGAGTATAGATTTAAAGGGTATCCTTGATTTTGAGGAGGAATCTCATAGGAACTTGCATGGACATAAACTGTCGCAAAACTAATCATTATAATATCTACAAAAATAGCGAGCACTAAAAGGTTTATTCTTT
>JAJZDR010000082.1 GCA_021805885.1 bacterium
TTACATGAATCTTATGACCATCTTTTTCTATAGTTTTATATCCTAAAGGTGGAGCTTTAGGTAGCCATCCTTGATTAATCTTTTCTAATTGACCCTTTTTAACTTCTTCAGATAGGTTATCAATATAGTTTTTAGCTAAAACAACTCTAATCCCCCAGTTGAGTTTCTCTTGAGATCTTGCATTTTTACCTAATATCAATGAATCCTTTACTAAATGTACTTCTCTTTGTTCATTTTCACTTATCCATTCATCTACGATAACCATAGATTTGAAACCTCTTGTTAGTCTATCTGCTTTTTCACAGATTATTATACTAATATTATTTTGTTTGACATATCTAAACATTTCTTTAAATGTTTCTCTTTGTTTTTTCTCATTAGCAGATTCTGAAGGTGAAAATACTTTTATTACTTTAAAGTTTTTCTTATTAGCATATTCTTCTAATAATTTTCTTTGTGCAGGTAAAGAGTACCCAGAATTTTCTTGATCTCTACTACTGACTCTGCAAAAAATTATTGCTCTTTGTTCTAATGTATTATTATTCATTTCGATTTAATTGTAATCGAATTAAAATTATATATCTATATGCCTGTATAATATGCTATATAATATACATTTTTATGATGTTTCTATTTTAAATATTTCTTTAATATCATCTACCCCCACCTCTTGCACACTATTATCTTGAGATTCATTGTTTAGTGTTTGAGGGTAATACATTATTCTAGTTCTATTATCTATATCAGGTTCTTCAGTTATTAACCCTCCATTTTCAAGTGCAGGAATTATATCATGACGAAATTGCCAGTCATCAGTAGATCTACCATATATTGCTTGAGACTTTTTTAATATTTCTTTCTTTAGAAGTCCTATTTGAGGCATATCATCATTTTTGTTTTTTTCTTGAAAGAGAGGAACAACTACATCTTTATAAAAATTATATACATATGGTGACAGGTTATATTCTAAGTTTTTAGAGATATTTTCCCATAAATTGTATCCTTCTGATATATCATCTTTATTTGCTATTAAAATATCACCAACTCTTTTTCTAAAAGGAAAATTTAGTAGTGTACAGGCTTTTATAAGGGATATGAATTTAGTTATATCTCTTTGGTATCTAGGTTTCAAAATATCTTTTCCTTTCAAAAATAAATCTTCTACTAAACTACCATCTTCAATCCTTATATCCTTTATGTTTGCTTCTTTTATTGCTAACATTCTTTCTTTTAAAAGGTTTCTGTCATTGTCAGTTTCAACTTTTTCATTATATGATGAAGAGTTTATGGATTTTATTATCCCGTCATGTATTGCATTCTTTATTTTTACTTGATCTTGTTCAGGAGATAACATTAAGTTTCTAGTACTTTCTTGTTCATCTACTTTCAGTCCTACTGTACAAAATACTACTGAAGGAAATCCTCTTAAAATAATATTTTTTGTACGTAAACCCCCTTTGTCAGTTTTATCTGTTATTTTTATAGGTATTTCTTTTTTATCATGAGAAAGTAAGGGTCTTAATCTTTCTAAGAGCATATTATGTGGTTGGTCTAGAAAAAGTATTATCTTGCTTTCTAGGTCTACTGTCATTGTCTTCTTTTTGCTATCCCAAACTCCATAATCATGGAAAAATGCTGTAGGAGTACAATAACCAATGATCCTTACATCTTCTTCTGGAAATAATTTTACTATTTCTGTAGGAATGTATGACTTTCCAGTTGATGAAGGAGCATTTAGCAGTATATTTATTTGTGAATCGTAAGTATATGTAAGTATCATTGCAAGTATAATAGCCACCTTATTATTTCTATCTTCTTTAATTGTTATATCTAAAATTTTTCCTAAATCATCTAATGTCATAGGTTTCATATTACTAATATCTATAGAAATACTCTTATCTTGAAATTCATCATATGAAGGAAATCCTCTTTGTGAAAGTTTTTCTTCTATTCCTGTAATTATATTATTGTTTGTATTTATTTTTTTGTTCATAATGTTATATATATTAAATATTAAATAAAAATTGCATTGCCTCTTTAAAATCACATCCATTTACTTGCTCTACAAGATTGATGTTATTTCCTCCTACATTGCACCCAAAACAATAGAAACTATTAGAATCAGGATATATAGTAAATGAAGGATGTTTGTCATTGTGGATAGGGCATAGAGCTACATATCTATTCCCAGATTGCTTATATTGAATTCCTAGATTGTCACACACTATCAATATATCTTTGCTATTTACAGTCTCTATTCTAATATGATATGTTTCTTGTGATTTATAATTGCCAGACTTTAAGAGTAACAAATCCCTTTGTTGTCTTATAAGATTTCTATTAATTTCATCATATGCATCAAAAGCATTCTTGTTCAGTAGATACCCTAAATATACATAGAATGTATATTCATCTTTAGATTTTGCTACAGGATAAGTACTTTCTGTAATTCTTTTAGTGATTGATGTTATTTCTTTTTTGCAATAGTCTTTGTACTTGTTAGATTTCTTGATTTCTCTCTCTAAAATCTCAATTACATATGGATCATCTTTAAAGGCTTTTATAAAGTCTTGTGTAGATATTATGTATTTATAATCTTTTCTATTCATAATTTTCTATGGATTTAAAAACTTCGAATAACTCAATAAGGCTTGATCCAAGCTCCTGACTTTCTTCTAAAGATAAATCTAAGTCATAATTTTGCCTTACAACGTCTTTTAATTGTTTAATATCGTCTTTTGAGATATTCATATTTATAAGTATATAAGGACATTATTTGAGATCAAAAAAGGGTGAAGTTTTAGAAAAAAGGGTGAAGTTTTAAATCAGGTATTTATACTACTGGAATAGTATTTTATAAAGATTATATTATTGGAGTGATAAAAACTTTTACAAAAAAAGGTACATTTATATCATTATTGATATAGTAACGGTCTTATTTATATTATTAATTTTAATTTTGCATAAATCTTTAGTTATTGGATCAATATTCCCACGCTTTCTTCTTAATTCTTTTGCTAACATTCTTAGGTCATCTAATTTACTTTTGTCTATTGGGTTACCAAATTCATCTATTGTTTCTTTGTATATATATTCATATATTACTTTAGCATTTAATGTGAATTCTTTTTTTCTATATTCATTTCTAGATATTAGGTAATCTAATAACATGACATGTTTAGTTTTAATTCTTCCAACCTTTAACCATTTTTGCGAATTTTTTCTGAAGTTAATAGACAGTATTCCATTTTCTTTTTTTATTTCAGGAAATTCTTTTTCAGACAAGTATATCTGCTTATCAAATAAAGCTGAATCAAATGGTCTAGGAATAAAATTATCATCATATATTTCTTCATAGATATTATTCATTTGATCTATGGCATTGATAATAATTAGAGGTTTGTAAGAAATATTATATGTATCATCTTTGATTTGAGTGTATGTTAATATTATGGAATTATTTTGGAGATATTTTAATGAATTAGCTATATTTTCTTGTATGAGATTTTGCACTTTAAGTATAGTAGAGTCGTACTTAATTAGAATTTCAAAGTTTTTTGCAATCATTTTTTTATCGCTAAATAAGTTTGGATTACTTGTATTCTCGTAACACTTGATAAAAGTCATATATATTATCAGTAATAGAAGTTTAAGCTCATGTAGATACAAGTTATAGTGAGTCTTATTTACAGTAACTATAAATGCATTATTGTTTCCTTCATGAAAATTGATAGCTTGATTTGCAGATTTTATTTCTCTTAGTTCATATTCTAATACATCTTTTGGATATTTTTTTGTGGGTCTAATATTTATAGGTTTATTATAATTATGATCACTTTCATTTAAAAATTGGTCTATTTTTTTTATGATCCAGTATTGTGTATTAATTCTTGAGTTGAAAATAGTTCCAAGATTTGTTAAAAATTGGTTGTATTTTTTAGGGTCAAATTCCTCAGTAATATCATTCATAGTATATGGAAGATAATATACCAAAGTCCTATTAAAAATATTATAAATATAATACAACTACAACAGCCATTATTATTATTACTATTTGTTGTCATTTCTTTGAAAAGACTAAATCATTTGTATTATAATATAAATATGACTAAATATAATATATACCTATTAGGAATTGAGTATACTGAAGGATTTATGTCTCTCTCTGATATATCAAAACGCTTTGGTGTTCCATATAAGACGTTACAAAGATATAAAAAGAAATATAATTGGAAGGCTTTAAGAGATGAGTATATTGAAAGATTTGGTTATAAACCAAGTATCTTAAGTAACAGTATAAGAAGAGTTTATGTTTGGTCAAAATTAAAGGATAAAGCAGAGCAACTAGCTCAACAGATAGATCCTAATAACCCTAAGATGATATCTTCATTTAAGGTTTCTATGAAAATTATTGATAAAGCAATGAAGAGTGAATCTATAGAATTAGGATTTCCTATATGATGGTGACCACCCCATAGGGGGAGTGGGTCTCGTTATTATACTATATATAGCTTTATCTGACCTTTTTATGATAGTATGTATGGTAATGAAAAAAACAAAATATAAACCTCATTACAAGGATCTCCATGATAACAGATACGATATGGATATGGAGTATGTGAAGAAGATGGAGAAGTTTGAGAAGATGACGGATATGGAGAAGAGGCAGTATTTTGAGAATATGATGTATGTAAGGGAGATAAAGAAGTTGGAGAATATAAGAGGATACGGCTCATGTTATATACTATTACTTGCAGTATTGTTTACAGTAGTGTATTTATTCTGGCCTGCACAATTGCATACAGTAATTGGTATAGTTATGACATCACTAATACTTATAATATTGTTCTATCTTTCACTTCTTGGGGAGAAGAAGTTAGAAAGGATACACCCAGAAAGGTACCCTCAAAGATACCATCCTCAAACACCCAAGCATCTTGGGGAGAATTATAGTGTCGAAGATCGGATCTTCGACACTATCAAAGATACTTTCAAAGATATTAGTATCAAACATACTCGTATGAATAACGCTAGCTATATAAAGGGTATTTTAGTTTGTGCAGTATTATTTGTAATAATGATGATGTTGCCTACAACATTAGAATTCCTTGCAGTAGATATAGTATTGCTTCTAATAATACTAATACTAACGTATATACTTTATATAAGTTATGAATAAAAAAGACACTAGCGTTAAATACGAAAAATTGCCAAATGTTATGTAAAGAGGATAATAGGACTAAATCTGGTAAATAAAATCATGGTACAACTTATAGCTAAATTAAAAACATTTATATCTCAAAAATAGGACTTAAATATACTATGTTTTTAGTAATATCTGTTGATTTATGCTTTTATATCAAGGATATACTATAAATTTAATCTATTTTTATATATTATAAACTTCGTTAAAAATTTTAATTTATAAATATAATATACTATATGGTTACAGAATAATCTTCAATGTTAGAGTATTATAAGTTATTGGATTATATTAAAAATCAAAAAGATTTAATCAATTGATTAATTTACTTGAACAATAGTGTGTGTAGGGTGGGGGTAAAAAGATATAAAAGTTCTATAATCGTCCCAGTAAGTCAGTTGACAAAAGAATCTCAATTAAATCAGCACTTTTCCTCTATAGTAGATTATGGAATCTCACTTTTTCCCATTTTGAAAGCTTAATCCTTGACTCATATGTTGACAGAAGGCTTGAACAAATATAAGTTTGAGATATACTATTGCTATGTTTCAACCAAAATATACACTGACAACTAAATTACTCAAAAATACAAACAAGATAGAAGCTTATTAAATAACTCATTGACTATTCTTAGTAAAGAGAAAGCTGATTCCTTTGAATTTAAATAATATTAAGGCCTTATTAATAACTCACCAAATTTTTTTATGTGATTTATAGAAATAGTTCTAGTGAACCATCGGTTAAAATGAGGATCTAGATCCAAGTTTTTAAAAATGGGTTTCCACCTATGGGATCTTTTCATGTTAATAGTATGATTGTCTAAATTGAAATTATACATTTTTTTATAATATAGTGATATAATAAATGCATAAAAACATAGAGATATTACATAATAAAAAGGTGAAAAATATGAAGGAATGGAGAAAAAACATTTTGAGACGGTTGGATATAACACTTATATTATTTGGACTAGTTATGAGTGTGATATTTCTTTTGCTTTCATATCTAACAAGTAATATATACTTTAGGGGAGTTGCGGTTGGATTAATAATTTCCTGGGTGACAAGTGCAATAGCCTATTTATACCGAAAGAACAATGTAAATTCATTTAGCTAATACACAAAAAGGAGGTAATAAATATGAAAACAATGACATGTAAACAAATGGGGGGATCATGTGATACCCAATTTCATAGTAATAGTGCTGATGAAGTTATCAAAGCGCAAGATAAACATTTAAAAGAAATGGTCTCTAATGGTGATGAAACACACAAAAGTGCACTGAAGAGCATGCAGGGTAGGTGGAGAAATCCCATATCAGGAATGGGATGGTATATTAAAACAAAGAAGGCTTTTGCTGCTCTTCCAGATGATTGATTAATCATAAAGTTTCTACATTTAACCTTTAAAAACTATTGACTATGTTGATGTGATTAGATTATTAAATATTTTCGTAGAAAAAGAGGATATATTCAAAATATAGGTCAGTATATAAATAGGTCTTAAATAATTTTACTTCTTCGACTTTAAAGATATTGGACCATAAATTTTCTTACTAACTAAGATAAATTTTATGGTTCCTGATAACCAACCTATAAGGAAGCCCAAAAATATTAAAGTTAAATCTTGTAGACCTGGAGGGGATTTAAGTTTCCATCTAATTAGAAAAACAATTGCCCAAACTATAAAAATTCCAATACTATATACAGTCCATGATTTGTATGATTTACTCATAACTTATGTATAATACAAAAATCTCATAAAATCAATACTATGTATGTGTCTATACGATAATTGTTAACATTTATATATTGTAGTATGATAGACATCATGGTTAAACTGATAGACAAATCTCAAGTAGTAGGTGCAGAACATGTCACTAAAATTTATGGTAAAGGTGAAGTTGCGTTTACTGCGCTTGATGATATTAACATTTCAATTATGTCTGGAGAATCTGTTGCTATTTTAGGTAAAAGTGGTTCAGGAAAGAGTACATTAATGCATATGTTAGCGTTGCTTGATAAGCCTACTAAAGGAACAGTCTTAGTTAATGATAAAGATACTTCCAAAATGAGTAACAGACAAATCGAAAGTTTACGTAACAAAAGTTATGGGTTCGTTTTTCAACAATTCTTTTTAAATGGTAATGATACCGTATTAAACAATGTAATACTTCCACTTAAAATTGCAAAAATTGGGCGTAGAGAACGTAATTTGAGAGGTATAAAATCTCTTGAGGCTGTTGAGTTAGTGGATAAAGCAAAAACTAAGGCCGTAAATTTAAGTGGCGGTCAAAAACAACGTGCTTGTATTGCAAGAGCACTTATTAACAATCCTAGTGTTATATTTGCTGATGAGCCAACAGGGAACCTTGATAGCCATACTGGAAAGATAGTAGAAGACTTACTCTTTGAATTGAATAAAAAACATGGTATCACTCTTATTATTGTAACTCATGATGAAGATATTGCTGCACGCTGCAACAGACAAATGCATATTTTAGATGGTAAATTAATTGATAGTAAAGAGAATATATGAATTTTATAGATATACTACAAACTGCTAGTAGCAACATGTTACGATCCAAAGTTAGAACTTTGTTAACTATTATCGCTATAGTAATAGGTGCTATGACAATTACTCTAACAAATGGTATCGGTACAGGAATAAAAACCTACCTAAATCAACAAATTGGTAACCTAGGCGCTTCAAATGTATTGATAGTAACTTTGACTAACAAGAGTACCTCTCCAGCAAATGGTCCAGTAAAATATACATATAATCCAAATGTTAGGGTCTCATCTGGTGGTCTGGGTAAAGAGCAATTACTTATGAACTTGAATGATATAGCGAAAATTAAATCTATTCACAATATTACTAGTGCCGTACCATCTCACTCACTATCTCCAGATTATATTAAAGGTACAGGAGATAAATATCAACTTACATTAGAACAACAATTCGGTAGCACTACTGCTGATATGGTTGTTGGTAGAGGTGTTAATAATAATAGTACAAAAAACCAAATCAGTATACCAGAAAGTTATGTTAGTGTTCTTGGTTATAGTAGTAATCATTCCATTATTGGTAAAACAGTCACAATTGGTGTTACAAACCCTAGAAGTGTACAATTAACTGTTACAGCAACTGTTACTGGAGTTCAGCAAAAAAACTTGATAGGTCAAGCAACAGCTTATGCAAATACCACTTTAGGGAATCATATTTATAGTATACGTAATGCTGGTATACCAAAATCTTTAACTAATACATTTCTAGCAGCTTATGCTACTTTTCCAAATAATTTAACTACTGCTCAAATTAATAAGATAAAAAACAAGCTAACTTCTAAAGGATTTACCGGAATGACAATAAAAGATGAGGAAAGTACTATTTTTTCAGTAATAAGTGCAATTATTGTTGTCTTTGATCTATTCGGAATTATTGCTTTATTAGCTGCGTCATTTGGTATTATTAACACTCTATTTATGTCTGTACAGGAAAGAACAAAGGAAATAGGATTAATGAAAGCACTTGGTATGAGTCCACGAAGAATATTTGCTCTATTTAGTATTGAAGCAATATTGATTGGCTTTTGGGGAAGTATTTTAGGTGTAGTATTTGCATTTTTGATTGGAAATATAGTTAACACGATAGGTAGGCATAGTTTTCTAAAAGATTTTCCTGGCTTATCATTACTTACATTTCCGCTAAATACAGTTTTTTCTGTAATAATAGGTATTATGATTATTGCTTTTTTAGCAGGAGCTCTACCTGCTTTGAGAGCTAGTAGAAAGGATCCTATAGAGGCACTCCGATACGAGTAAACAAAATTTCCTTTAAAATATTTAGTTTGTTTTACTGAAAAATTCTACTAATAATGACAACATAACGTCTTTTACCTGTTTCTTAATGTATAACCTCCGTATAAGGAAACATAGATGGCATAACACATTTTTCATCTGGGATGGCTCTAGTAAGTAAAGGAAAAATACTTCTTGTTCATAGAGAACCCAAGGATTTTCTAGGTGGCAACTGGGAACTTCCTGGCGGTGGTATTGATGATGGAGAAACATTTATATCGGGACTAACCCGTGAATTAGAAGAGGAAGTAGGACTACAGATAAAAGATATACTTCGTCCATTTGAAGGTTTTGATTATACTAATGAGAAACATGAGTAAGGCAAATAAATTTTTTAGTTACTACAATAACCTTAGATATTACACTATCACATGAGCATGATGATTATCTTTGGGTTGGACCAAATGACATTGATAGTATGACAATGACAGATGAAATGAAAAAATGTGTTGACACTGCTATTAACCTTGCAACGAAAATTGACGGCACTTTATAACTATCTTTTTAAAATCCTTTTTCTGACAATATGATTTTTACTTCTTCAACCGAGTTTGTTTTCATTAATTCCATACGTAAATCATTAGCTCCATCAAAACTGTTAACATATATCTTGAAAAATTTCTTAAGTATTTGAAAAGATTTATATGAGGACTCAGTTTCATATTTATCTAGATGATAAAGGAGTATATTTATCATTTCTTTTTGTGTATGCTCACTTTCTTTGGGGTCAAAGACAAATATATCTTTAAAAATTCCCCTCCCTATCATTACACCATTGGCTCCTGTTTCTTTTACTAATTCAAGTCCTTGAGAGTAGCTTTCAACATCCCCATTACCAATAATTAGAGTTTTTGGAGATAACTTATCACGAAGTTCTACCACTTTTTTAATTTCATCCCAATGAGCTTTGACCTTGCTCATTTCTTTTACGGTACGAGCATGAATTGTTATAGCATCAAGATCTTGTTTTAAAAGAAAACTAAACCAATCTTTAGTAATAGCATGATCTATACCTATTCTAGTTTTAACACTTAAAGGTATATTTCCAGCACCTTTTTTAGTAGCTTCAATGATTTCTTTAACTTCAGGATAGTTTCCTATTAATCCTCCACCATAACCACGTCTTACTATCCCTCTTTCTGGACATCCCATATTTATATCAATACCATCAAATCCGATTTTCTTAATATCTTTGGAAGCTTCAACATAATTATCTAGATTTCTACCCCATATCTGCGCAACTTGTGGTTTACTACTTTTGCTATTTCGTTTAAGCTTCCTTATAACATTATGACGACCTTTAGAAGCTAAGCCTTCTACTGATACAAATTCAGTAAAAAAAACATCAGGAGGACACACTTTCTCTACTACATCACGAAAGACGATATCCGTTACATCGTCCATAGGAGCAAGGACGAAAAAAGGTTTATTTAGATTAGACCAGAAATTTGCCATAATTCTCCAATTATATCTTAAAATGTAATTATCTTCTATAAATATGTTAAAATCACAAGGTTGGATCCAGATCCTTGGATCCAGATCCTTTGGAATAATTTATATATATAAACCCATGATTTTAAATGTAAAAATTGATGAAAAATCTATTAACAACAAGATTCTATATGAGAATCTGTCTTTTTTTGTAAATGAGAATGAAAAAGTTGGTTTTATTGGAAGAAATGGTACAGGTAAAACAACTTTATTTAAAATTATTGCAGGAGGAGATAAGGAATATAAAGGTGTTATTGATATTAAAAAAGATACTAAAATAATATTAACCAAGCAAGAATATTCTATTGAGGATTCAATATCATCACTAGATTATGTGATGCAAAGTTTACCAGAATATATAGAGTTAAAGCATATAATAGATAAGTATCCTGATATTATGGGATCGGATATGGATTTGATAGATGTTTATACTAAAGCTATAAATCTTTTTAGTGAATATGGATATTATAGCATTGAGGAACAGGTTCTAAATTCTCTATTGAAGTATAAGATAGACAAAACAAGAGCATTGATGCCACTTATAAAATTATCTGGAGGTGAGAAAAGATTCGTAGAATTAGTAAAGATTATGTATTCAGGTTGTGACATAGCTCTAATTGATGAGCCTACAAACCACATGGATGATATAGGTAAGAATGATTTTATTTCTTGGTTTAAAAATATAAACCACGGCATATGTGTAATTACTCATGATAGGGATGTTTTAAATTATGTAGATAAGATAATAGAGATAAAAGATAAAAAAGCTTTTACATTTCCTGGAAATTATGATTCATACCTAAGCCAAAATAGTATTACAAATGTAACTAAAATTCAGGCTTATGAAGGTTCATTAAAATCACTGGACAGATTAAAAAAACAGG
The DNA here is from genome assembly GCA_021805885.1 of bacterium. Next base: position 11,438 of record JAJZDR010000082.1, read on the forward strand.
TAGAAAGTATCAAAAAACGAGGGGCACATGCCTCAACTAGAGTAATGTATGAGAGGGTAGGGAGAGAGTATGACAAGGTAAAGAAAAATTTAGAAAAACCATCCATATGGATTGATGAAGAATCAATTAAAGATGTAAATCAAAAAATTGCAGATAAATATGAAAAATATAAGGATAAGAATATATCAATAAGAATTAAAGATCATGACGGACACAGTAGTGTTTTACTGGCAGTTAAAAAAATTTCCATAGGCTATAAATATCCATTATTTAGTGATATTAGTTTTGTATTATCTCCTGGAGACAGAATTCACCTAAAAGGAAGGAATGGTGCAGGAAAAACATCTTTGATAAAGACAATAATATCTGCTATAGAGAATACTCCTTGTGATACAAAAATATATGAGGGAGAAATCATACCAAGTAATAAAATAAAACTGGGAATTTATGAGCAGGAGATTGATAATTACTATTTTGATATGACACTTGAGGAGGCTGTTGAAGAGGTATACAGACTAAGTGATATAGAAATGCCTAATGTTAATAAAATTTTAAATGATTATCTATTTAACCCATCTTTGGATAAAGATTTATTAGTAAAAAATTTATCAGGAGGACAAAAATCAAGGTTCCAAATAATAAAAATGCTATCAAATAACCCTAACCTCCTTATTTTAGATGAACCAACTAACCATTTAGATTTACCATCCATAGAAGAATTAGAAAATATTTTAAAAGATTTTCATGGGGGTATTGTATATGTCTCTCATGATAGTTATTTTGTAAAAAAACTTAAAGGAGATATAATAAAGATTTCAGAATAATAATGGAAAAAGAACAGCTCACATTAAGTGATACATTAGACAGAATTATTGCTGCTAGGATAATGAGACTCCAAGATAGTACTTCATGGGGAGAAATACGCAACCAAGAACGTATAGAAGCTGCAAAAAGACTTGGTTTGCCAGAAAATACAAGTTGGGGTGTAATAGATGATGTAGAAAGAGTATTTGCTGCAAGAAAGCTAGGTCTTGATTATACTGCAACCTGGTCAGAGATATATGATGAAGAAAGAATGATTACTGCTCTAGCATTTGGGTTACCTTATGATTCTAGTTATGAAGAGGTAATTGAGGCAAAAAAAGAGAGGGAATTAATGGCACAAAGAAATTAATGTATATATAAGTATTAATAAATAATTATGACTTACAAAAATAAATGACTTTTAAAGCTAGCAATCTACAAACCTTTGGATAATAATGACAAATCTTTGTTAAACAATATTATCTCATTTGTAAAATTTGATAATAAATGTTTTGATAATAAACCTTCATCTCTAGTCATATTACTGGCTCTGCATGGATAGTAGATGATACACTCTCATATACTCTTTTAACCCATCATAAAAAACTTGGAGGATGGTATCAGTTAGGAGGTCATTCAGATGGAGAGGGTAACACAATATTAGTGTCTACAAGGGAAGCACAGGAAGAATCTGGATTATCAAATATTAATATATTATCAGAAGAAATTTTCGGTTTATATATTCAAAAATTTCCAAAAAATAAAGAAGTTTCAGATCACTTACATTATGATATAGTATTCCTATTTAGAGGCGATATAAATGAAAAAATAAATATAAGTTCAGAATCTTTAGATTTAAAATGGGTAAAACTAGAAGATATATCAAAAATATCAAATGATAAACTTCTTTTTAGATTGAAAGATAAGACAATTCATTTAAGAGATATAATTTATTGACAATAATATCAAAACAATATACTATTTTTGCAATAATTAAAATTTGGAAAATATGACTTCAAAAAGGACAATTGTATATATAATATTACCACTTGTTGCAGTTATAATTATCATTCTTTATTTAATTACCCCGAAAAACAATAATATATCATCAAAAAATTCTACTTTAATAAATAACAATTCATTAGTTTCTAATAAATCTATATTAACTTTATCTAAGCTGACAGCACTTAAAAACTACACTTTTAGTTTCACTGATCATTCACTAACAATTACAGGATTAGTTTATTCACCTCAAAACTGGAGTACACAACAACCTTTACCTTTGTATCATATCAATGGATATATCTATACAGATTTAGCTAATACGTGGTATAGGCAAACAGAGGGATCAAACAATTATTCAAACTCTCCATATATAAAAAGTGCCAAACAATTTATAGGATTTGGGAGTGTTACAGGAGTAATATTACAAAAAGGTAAATCTTGTAGTGTATCTGGTGTTACAGGTCATTTATGGACCATTAAAAGAACAGATGTTGGAAGTTCTCTAATTAAGCTTGCATCTTCATGTATATCTAGTAAAGGATATATGCTATCTGAAAATATATGGTCACAAGTATCACCAAAGAATGTTTCAAAATATACTAATTTGTTTATTATTACAAGTATTGGATCAGTAAAACCATATAAACCTCCAGCATCTTTTAAAAAAAATTAATTAATGTAACATTTATAAAAATTATGGAAAATGAATCTATAAGTGATACCAATTTAGACATTCTTGATAATAACAGCAGAATTATTTGCTGCAAGAAGATTAGGTATTTGTGAAGATGCTACATGGGAAGAAATAGATGAAATTAATAGGGTTAAAGAGGCCAAGAGGCTTAAAATTAGTGAGGAGTCTCCGCGGCATGTGATTTATCAGGAAGAACTTAGGATTCTTGCTAAATCATTAGGTCTACCTGAAAATTCTTCTCTTTCTAAAATACATAAAGAACAAATTAAAAGAAATTTAACTAGAAATTAGATATTCGTTCCTATATGATGATTAGTGGTTGCAATTTATAGTTATTGCTAAAACAGTCATTTCACCAAAAATCATTAAAGCTATTTCAGTATTAGAATTTCCTCCAATCTCTCCAAACAATAATACTCCAGTTGGAGTTGTCCCTACCATTAACAGGTGTTTCCAAGACAAGCTACAGTGATGATAAGTGAGGAATGGATAAAAACCATTAATTAATGATTATGGGTAAAATTTATTCTGTAATAAGGTTATCCTGTTCTTAAACCTTTGAGTTATTGTTTCCTTTATCTCTAAATTACGTGTTAAAGCTAATTTTACAATACCTAGAATCATCTGTTCGTACCCCAGATTTATATTCAATAAACAAGCTTTAGGAAATGAACCATAATTATCAATTAAACTTGGTATGAGGTTAGCTTCAAGAAATTGTGGGGTACCATATTTGTCTAGTCTTATATCTATACGGCCATAGTCACGAGCCCCAAGTGCATGAAAAGCTCTCATTGAAAGTTCA
>JAJZDR010000055.1 GCA_021805885.1 bacterium
TCTTTTTCTGGTGTATTATTTTTGCTATATATTGATTTTAAAGATGATATTTCATCTAATATAACATTGTCAATATCAACACCAATTTTTAATTTTTTTCCTATCATTGATTTTTATTAAAAGGATTATATGTGTATTATAAGTTGCTTACTAAGTGTTGGTATAGTGCAACATATTTTTCAGCAGATCTTTCCCAAGAAAAGTCTTCGTTCATTGCTGTTTGTATAATCTCATCCCATTTTGGGGTATTAAACATGGATAATGCTTCTTTAAGTGTATTAACTAGACTCAGAGGTGAATAATCTTCAAATGTAAATCCAGATACCAAGCCCTCAACAGAATCTTTAAGTCCCCCAGTCGATCTTACAATAGGTAAAGTTCCATATTTCATTGCAATCATTTGTGTCAAACCAGAGGGTTCGTATCTTGAAGGTATGATTAGTGCATCAGCTCCTGCATATATTTTTTCTGCTAATGTAATATCAAAAGTTATATCAGCAAATAGGGAAGGATTTTTTGTTCCTAAAATTTGTAATTGATCTTCAAAATCTTTAGCTCCTGTCCCCAATATAATGAAATTTACATTTTTAGTTTCTAAAGCCTCCATGGCTTTTATCAATATATCAATTCCTTTTTGATAATCTAGCCTTGATATAAAAGCAAAAATAGGGGTGTCTGTGCCAAATTTTAAATGTAATTCATCAATAAGTTTTTTCTTATTCTCCAGTTTCCCCATCTTATAATTGGATATATTATATTTAAAATAAATCTTCTCATCCTTATCTGGGTCATAAATTGAGTAATCTATCCCATTTAATATTCCATATAAACTACTTTTTCTAAGTTCCATAAAATCTTCTATCTCTCCTCCATATTCTTTTGTTAATATTTCTTTAGCATAAGTAGATGATACTGTTGATACGATATTTGCATTTAATACGCCTTGCAGTAAAAGATTAATTTGATTATCTGACTTATCTATTTCTATTGTTGAATGGTATTTTTGAAGTTTCAGTGCATCTAATATTTCAAGTGAATATCTACCTTGATAAGCTGGTCCTAAATTATGTATAGTCAACATAGTTTTTACATTATTTAATCCTATATCCTTTAGAAGTATAGGTATGAGGGATGTATGATAGTCATTTATGTGAACAATATCTACTCTCCCAAACTTTTCATCTTTTATATCTTGAACTACTTTTTGTGAAAACATTGCAAATCTTATTGGATCATCTGGATACCCGTAAACATTATCTCTTGATGAAAAGTATTCTGGTATATCTATATAATTGATTTTAACATCTGACCCAGGAATTGTTTCGGGAGCTGGTGTGGGTATTATTTTATATTTAGGTATTACAACTTGTATATTAATAAAGTCTAGTAAACATTTTGGTAAAGCTCCTGCAACATCTGCAAGACCACCTACTTTTATTATTGGTGCAAGTTCAGATGAAACGAATAATACATTAATCTTGTCCATGTTTTTTATTATAGCCTATTATTCCTTTTTGTTTCAAATAAAGATTATTTATTCTCTTTCTAAACTCCTCTGCTCTTTTAAAGTTAAGTTTATCAGCTGAATCAAGCATCTGTCTTTCAAGATGCTTTATTATGCTATCATATTCTTTGGGGTCAGCTTCATATGATTTAGTTTCAATAATTTCTTCCGCTTCTTCATCAAAATTATTTGCCATTCTGTCCACAATGCCTTCTCTTTGCCAAGAGAATGAAGTGAATATTATCTCTTTATATAAATCTATTGCCTTTTTTGTATCTTCTTCACTTATATCTGGTAGTGTTAATACACTTTCTTTAAGCTCATACGCCCCTTTCTCTATCATTTCTATACTCCACCATGGCCGTGCTGAAGCCCACCAATATTGATCAGAATGTAGTGCTTTATCAAGGATTGATCTTGCTTTATGCCATTGCTTTTCTTTCATACTCAATTCTCTATTGTTATCATCTAAGTCACTGAATCTATATTTTGAAGTATTAACTTTTTCTATTGCAAAATGTGTGAGTTGCCATTGTAGTTGGTTTATTTTGTTATCATGATTTAACCACCTTTGGTATGGTTGATCTTTGAGTAGTTCTACAGGTATCAATGCCCATGATGATGGAACTATTGATACTGTATCCCCTACTTTAAAAATATCTAATAAATCTTCATATCTCATGGTTTTGATCTTGTCAGATTTAAATATATCTTCAAGGAGTAATTCAAGTCCTGGTCTGTGGTGTCCAAATGTTTCTCCATCCATTGCAGTTGGTAGATAAATATTTTTATCGATTAGATCTTTTATTTCTGCTAGAAATATATTTCCGTTCTCTAGTTGTGCAGACAATATTTTAAAACTAATATCTCTATCTCTGAAAAAACCTGTCATATCTGTACCTTTAATTTTGTATAATATGTCATGTCTTATATCACCTTTGTCTTTCTCAAAGGCTAACTCATCAAATAACATCCACTTGTACCCCATCTTTGATACAACATTAACAACTTTCTCTGATATTCCAAGTTCAGGGGAAAAAAATCCTTTTGGATTGTAAAAACTACCATATACAGATTTATTTATTTTGTGATTTAATTCTATTTGTCTTATTATCTCCTCTTCTGGAACAAGTGGTAAGAATGCATGATATGCTGCTGAATCAGTTAACTCTATTTGTCCTCTTTCAAGTAATAACTTTATATCTGAAATTAAATTATCATATTTATATTTTATAAATAATTCTGTTAGTGATGCATTTATATTTAGTGTAATTTTACCTTCAGGGTTTTCTTTTAGAGTGTTTAGAATAACACTATAACTTTCATCTGATATAAGATCAAGCATTTCTTTTGTTTGTGTAGGTGGTTGATATATGTGTAGAAAATTTGTCCAGATCATATATTAATTTTTATTTCCTAAACTTAATTTTTCTTGTCTAATTTCTTCTATTCTAGTTTTCAATTTATCTGCTATTTCATACTCTCTGTTATCCGATGCATTGTACATTTCTCTATCTAGTCTTTTTATTGCTTTATCATATCCACTTGGATCAGATTTTGTATTTACTATCTTGTTATTACGTTCATCAGTGAAAAATTGTGATGAAATTTTCTTTATTTTTCCTTCTCTTTCCCATGCTATGGCAGTAAGGATGATATCTTCATAATATGATCTTCCTTTTTCTTTTTCTGTTTTTTTTGTGTCTGGAACTAAATCAATTACTACAGAAAGATTATAAGCACCTCTTTCGATCATTTCTATATCCCATACAGGTTTTATAGATGCAAAAAAGAATTGATCATGATATAAAGACTGATCAAGTAAGTATCTTGCTTTTAGCCATGTTTTTTCTCTCTCTTGAAGATAAGTATAATCTATATCGACAATATATGGATCCTCAATTTTGTATATAGAACTGTATACTGAACTTAGTGCTAAATTTAAAAGTTTCTGTTGTAATCGGTGTATTTTATTATTTTTATCAAACCACCTTTCAAAAGAATTTTGTTCATTATATAAAGGTACAGTCCATGTGCTTTCATGTGGATTGATGATAACTCTTTTTTTAATCTTAATTATAATATCTTTAAACAAAGTATAGTTTAGAGATTTTTGATCATATAGATATTCAAACATTTTTATATATCCAATTCTTTGATGTCCAAAAGTCTCCCCATCTTCTCCCGTATATAAGAATTCAGAACCTTTTATTTTACTTTGAAATGAAGATATCAAATCTTCTTTTTTTTCCATTTGTGCAGTAAGGATATAGAAACTAGAAGCTCTGTCTCTTATAAAAATATCTAAACCATTATGCTGATATATACTTTGGTAGTCTATAGGCCCTAATATAGCAGTTTCATCAAGTAATACATACCTGTAACCAAGATTTTTTATAACATCAAAGGATTTTTCATCATATGCCATTGCTGTAGGAAGAAAACCCAAGGGATCATAATTTTTAAAATATATCCTATTGATCTTCTTGTTTATGAGTATCTGTCTTTTTATCTCATCTTGAGATAACATTGGTAGAAAAGCTTGATAAGCTGGTGTGTCTACAAATTCTATTTGTCCTTTTGATGACAAGTCTGATATTGTATTAATAATATTGGTATATCCTAATTTACTTAGAGTCTCTGTTAGCCCTGCATTTATTGCAAGATTAATTCTTGCATTCTTATTATTTTTCAAAACATTAAACAAAGGTATATAGCTTTCTTCAATAACCTTCTTTAAAATTTCATCTTTTTGTGTAGGTGGTTGATAAATGAATATCAGGTTAGTCCAGTTCATAGTTAGAATATTTGATAGTTCAGCCCTAGTGTGTCTATTGGTCCATTAGTCATATTCATTGCTCTTATGTATATATCAATATATTTTCTTGCGGAATTTTCCCAAGAGAAATCAGTTCTCATGGCTGATTCTACTATTTTTCTCCATAATCCTATATTATTATATTGGTCAATTGCTCTTACTATTGTTCCATATAAAGAATATGGATTATAGTTATCAAATAAAAATCCATTACCAGAAATATTTTCCATATTAAAATCTGTAATTGAATCTGATAATCCACCTATATTTCTTGCAATTGGAATGCAACCATATCTCATAGATTCCATTTGGGTTATCCCTGATGGTTCGAATCTTGAGGGTATCAGTATCATATCTGCACCAGAAAATACTTTTTTAGGTAAAATAAAATCAGCCATTAGATGGGTGCCAACCCTTTTTGGATACCTTTTTTCTAATTTCTGAAAGTATGATATGTATCTACCATCCCCACTTCCTATTATTACAAATTGTATATCTTTATACTCCAAAAAAAGTGGATCCAATATCTCTATTACAAGATCCAATCCTTTTTGATCATCTAATCTTGTAACCATGGATAATATGGGCCCGTTAGATTTTTCTAAGTCAAATTCTTTTTGCAACGCTATTTTATTAATATGTCTTTTTATTGAGCTTCTCCAATCGTAATTCTCTACAACATTTATATCAGTTTCAGGGTTCATATATGTATAATCTATCCCATTCAAAATACCTACTAATTTGGTTCTAATTTCTTTTAGAAGATGTTCTAGCCCTTCTGAATATTCGGGGGTTAAGATTTCTTTAGAATATTTTTCAGAGACTGTTGATACTATGTCTGCATACATTATTGCTCTTCGCATAAAATTCTGTTTTTGTAATGCTGGATCAAAAAGATCTGCTATTTCCCCTCTACCATTGTCAAAATCTAGATCATTGGTATTTTTATGATCAAATAATCCTTGGTGTACTATATTATGTATACTAAATACTGAAGATATTTTTGATAGTTTTGGGTCATCCTTGTAATTTACTTTTAACAAATTTGGAATATGTCCTGTATGCCAATCTGCACAATTTATTACATCTGGAGTCCATGCGGATATCTTCAAAAATTCCATTATTGATAATGATAAAAGAAGAAATCTAATATGATCATCAGAATATCCATATACATTTGATCTAGTTTCATAAAACTCCTTATTCTCTATGAAATATATAATGGGTTCCTCTTCATTTTCTTGATAAACTTTAATATTACAAATTATATCTCTTGAGGATTGTGTTGGAATTTTCAATCCTTCATATAACATTTTGAGTGGGTAACGTTCTTCGTTAATGTTTCCATATTTAGGCATGATTATTCTTGCATCTACACCTTCTTTTTTTAATGCTTTTGTCAGGAAATATGATACTTGACCAAGACCTCCTACACCAGCATAAGGGTAAACTTCAGCAGAGGTATATAATAATTTTATATTGTTTCTAATTTTCATTAAAGAATTCATTTTCTATTGCCTTTTTTGTATCTTCTGGAAATCTATCTATCACAAACCTACCCATTAATTCTGAATATGCAAGATCAGATTGTCTAGGCATTATCATTATGTACATTCCAGCATTAGTCTTGCTATCTGTTCTTTTTCCTAAAAAATCAATATTTAAGCTTCTAATCGCAGCATTAACATCGTTTCCATATTTGTTTTTAAATTGCATTAAAGAAAGAGCTCTTAATACTTTATACAATATATTTGATAACTCTTCAATGGAATCTTCATTTAGTGATGATAAGTTTTCTATGGATCTATTCTTTGCTTGGATATGTATCTCATCTTTAAATCTTGGTGAAAACGGTGCAAACACTATAAAATTATCTGTCTCGTGTATAACTAGATTACTAGATCTTAAAGCTTGATTATATAAATCTATGTAATCTATACCCTTCTTATGAAACTTATTTATGATATCTTCATAGTTATCATATAAAGGAAAGAAACTCTCCTTATATACAGCTCCAATTTGTGCATGTAAATGAGGTTGACTTGCGCCTGCTGGATATTTTTCTTTATCAGTACCAAAATTTATTCCAGCTGCAACCTGATTAACATTATCCTTTAAAGTAATCTCTCTAGCTCTTTTTGATAATGCAGAAACAATTCCAAATACGTGTTTTCTTTCTATATTTGCAATTATATCTACATGATCTTTTGAAACTATAAGATCATGGAATCCTGGGTTAAAGGCAAAAGGGTTTGGAGCTTGATACACTCCCCATTCATCATACTCTATAATAGGGTGAGCAACATCATCTAGATTATCAAATAGACAGTAATCTTCTTTGTTATCTTCAGATACTTTTATATCTGGTTGTGGTCTTTTAGATCTAGAGTATGAGATTAAAGTTGAATGGTTAAAGAAAGGATCTATCCTCTCAACTACTTGATCAGATACTACACTACCTTTCAATGTCACATCTTCTTCAGTTTTTTTTACAAATTCTATGAAGTATGGGGGTGTTTCTATTACAAGGCTCTCCCTATTATGATATTTGTTATTATTAAAAGGTATTGATTTAATCATATATTTATTAGATTTTTGTCCCATCCTTGCAAGATTAATATAACAGATAAAGATAAATTGTACAATAATTGTTTAATGTAATATTAATAATTTTTAAATATAAATAAAAAATATGAAATATGTCTATAAATGTATTATAATGAGGAATACTATGATTATTAAGAAGTATTTTTTAAGTGTAGCTTTGGTTATATCCTTATTCCTTTATTTAATACCATTGTCTACATATGCGGCATCTAATAATATTCCATTGAACACTGTTGCAGTGGGTACATTAGGTGGTGCTGTACAAAGTGGAAACGTGACAGTATCATTCCCTTCCCATGTATTTCCAGTAAGTGAAAATGTAACTCTTTCTCCCGTAGGGAATAGTTTTTTACCAGAAGCAGTTCCTTATGTTGTTGAGTCTTTCAGCATTTCGATTGGATCTGATGGTCCACTTAATAGTAGAGATCTAACATTACCAAGAGAAATACAGGTACAAGTTACTCATGTACATGCAGAATATATATACATATGGGATTCAATACGAAACAGATGGTTTTTACTCACAAATGTACAATATAAAAATAATACAGTTACAGGATACACATTTATGAGAGGAGGAACTTTTATAGCAACGAGTCAACAGTTATCTTCTTCATTTGCATCAAACAGCCCAATATCTGCATCTACCAATTCTAATAATGTTCCAATATATAATGGGTTTGGATCGATAATAAAATATACTGCAATAGTTGTTGTTATATTTGCAATTATTGGATTTTTCTACTTTAGAAAAAGGAAAAATTAAGATCAAATTCTTTTAACTCCAATTTTTGGACAAATATCTTTTAATATACATTCGTCACACCTGGGTTTTTGAGCAACACATATCTTTCTACCATGTGCTATTATAAGGTCAGAAAAATGTAGATACGAAGATTTTTCAACAATTTTATTTAAAACTAGTTCTATCTTATTAGCATTTTTACTCTTTATTAAATTCTTTCCGATTAAACCTAATCTTCCTGATAATCTTATCATATGTGTATCTACAACTACTCCAGTATTAAAAGAAAAAGCATTCATCAAAACTACATTTGCAGTCTTTCTGCCTATTCCAGGTAATTTTACTAATATATCTATATCACTGGGTACATTCCCACTATACTGATCAACAATGATAGTTGCTAAGTTCTTTATATTTTTTGCCTTATTTTTATAAAATCCAGTGGAATATATTTTTTTTTGAAGTTCTTCTATATCTATATTCTTAAAATCTATTGGTGTTTTGTATTTTTTAAACAAATCTTTTGTAACTATATTAACTCTTTTATCTGTACATTGAGCAGATAAAATGGTTGCTATTAAAAGTTCAAATGGATTTTTAAAATTTAAAGAAATTTTAGCATTAGGATAGAGGATATCTAATTTTTCTATTATCTCTTTAACATACTCCCTTCTGTTTTTACTCATTTTACTATTCTGGATACTATATATATTATTATTGTTAATATTATAGATGCTAAGATTGAAAAAGTTAACGGAAAGTAAAAACTAAAGTTCCCTTTTTTAAAAACAAAATTCCCAGGAATGTTGTTCCCAGGAATATCACTCCAGATATTAAAAGTATGATACTTTTCAGTAAAATAAAGAGCTATACCTACTATAGTTATAAAGATACCTATGATTATAAATATTTTGCCGTACATACTCTATTATAACATTATGCAACGATAAAAATGGATATAAGTAGTATTATAAATACAGTTAAAGTGGTTATAGAGAGTATATAATCTTTATTTCTTAAGAATAGGAAAATAGATAATAATACTCTGGTAACTGGAGTGATAATTAGTATTATAATTGGTATAAATAACAATGTTAAAAATGAAAAGTGTCCAAATATGAAGTTTAGAAAAGTGAAAGTATTTTGATAAGAACCAGTGTAGTAACTTATATTGCCTTTAGTGAATATTAGTATAAGGTCAATTAATGCTAAAGATATACTTATAATAACTCCAGTCCTTAAAACATAACCTATTATCACCTCCATATCTTTATTTTTAGGTTCATTTGATCTAGATTTGTTCATAATACATGCATAGCTCTTAGAATCATTTCTATTGCTATAACTAATATAACTAATATAAATATTTTTTTTAAATATACATTGGATGTTTTCCCAATTAATTTAGTTCCATAGTATGATCCTATAAATACCCCTATCATTACTGGTATAGCTATATATGGATTTATATATCCATTTATAAGATATATAAATGCACTGGCTGCTGCAGTCACACCTATCATCATGTTTGAAGTTGTTGTGGATACTTTCATTGGAAGTTTCATTACATCATCCAATGCTAGTACTTTGAACACCCCACTGCCTATTCCCAAAAGTCCAGATATTAAGCCTGCTACATACATTATGATAAATCCTCCTGGTATGTTGGTCACATTATAATGTATTTCTTTATTTTTCAATTTATCATAATAGGATGATGATAATTTTAGATAATTTGTAATATTATCATTTTCAACCTTTTCATCCACTTCTTGGTCTCTATTTTTTAAAAGCGGAATTATGGATATAAGAAGAACGAATGCAAATATATAAAGTAGAACAGTGGTATTTAGTATACCCATAATTTCTGCTCCAGTTATTGCTCCTATAGTTGTTGCAATCTCAAGTAACATTCCTACTCTTATATTTATTATTTTATCTTTTAGATAGACTGATGCAGCAGATGAGGATGTTGCTATTACAGATATAATGCTTGCTCCAATAGCAATTTTAATATTTATATGAAATATTAGAATAAGGATTGGTATTATTATTATTCCACCACCAATACCAACTAATGCCCCTATAGCCCCTGCAAGGATTGAGAATACAATAATTGCAAAATAAAAAAGTAACATAAAATCAATATATCATTTGGACTGTATGAGTTCTAGTCTTTATTATTTTATCAGATAAGAAATTATTATATATCATAGAAATCTTGTTATATTTTATATAACCTGCTTTTTAGAATTTTTTTAATTTAAATCTAAGAACAAAATTATATACTTTTTAGACATTTTTAGTATAAGTGATATCATATATTTATGATTACGGGCAAATATTCACAAAAAAAGATAGAGAAAGATATCATTAATATAATATCTAAATATCTTGATATTAATAGTACTAAAGTATTTTTTTTTGGATCAAGAGTATATGGAATCAAAAATGATAGATCAGATATAGATATAGGTATTGAATATAAAAATAAAATTAGTTTAAGGATTTTATCTAAAATTAGAGAAGATATTGATAATCTTAATATTTTATATACTATTGATTTAGTAGATTTTAAAGATGTATCTGAAAGTTTTAAGACAGTAGCTTTAAAAAAAATAATACAAATTAATGGATAAATTAGATCAACAGATAGAACAGTTTAAAAAAGCTCTTATAAAGTTAGAAGAGATTATTATAGTTCAAAAAAATGATATTGTAAGGGATAGCGCAATAAAAAGATTCGAGATAACAGTTGATTTATTTTGGAAAATGTTGAAAACATATATTGAGGTAAATTATGGTATAATTGTTAATTCACCAAAAACAGTAATCAAGGAAGCATATACACAAGGGTTATTGAATATGAATCTTCTTATTTAGATTTAATAGATTTAAGGAATGAAACTGCACATATATATAAGGAAGAAGTTGCTGAAAAGGTTTTTAATATTATTCCTAAGTCAGTAAAACTTTTTAGAAAAGTCATAAAAAAAATCGATCAAAAAGTATAAAGATTCTTATGTTTCTCTTATGAAGAATTATCTTCTATAAAATGCATAGCATCGATTGCTGCTATACATCCTATTCCTGCTGATGATACTGCTTGTTTATATTTAGGATCTGATACATCTCCTGCAGCAAAAACACCTTCAATATTAGTTTTTGTAAAATCATGGACTTTTATATATCCATTTGGATCTATTTCTAAAGATTCTTTAAAAATTTCTGTGTTTGGTGTATGTCCTATTGCTATAAAGACACCTTGTACTTTAAGATCAGATTCAGTATTTGTTTTATTATTTAAAATCTTTACTCCTTCTACAACATTCTCTCCATAGATATCTCTAACTTCAGAGTTAAAAAGTATTTCTATTTTAGGATCTTTTAAAACTCTATCTTGCATAATTTTAGATGCTCTAAATTCATCTCTTCTGTGTACAAGGTATAATTTCTTTACAAATTTAGTTAAGAATAGAGATTCTTCCATTGCACTATCCCCTCCTCCAACTACAACTATATCTTTATCTTTAAAAAATGGAGCATCACAAGTAGCACATCCAGATATTCCCTTTCCCATTAGTCTTGTCTCATTATCAAGTCCTAACCATTTTACAGATGCTCCTGTAGAGATAATCACAGTTTTTGCTTTAAATTCTTTATCTTCAGTCCAAACAGTAAAAGGTCTATTTGAAAAATCAACTTTTATAGCTACACCATCTTCAAATCTAACCCCAGTATTATTAGCCTGTTTTTGCATACTTAACATCAATTCTGGTCCCAAGATGCCATCCTCAAATCCTGGATAATTTTCAACCAATGATGTTATTGTAAGCTGACCTCCTGGGATACTTCCAGATATTAACAAAGGGTTTAAATCAGATCTAGCTGCATATATACCAGCAGTTAACCCTGCAGGACCAGATCCTAAAATAATAACATTCTCAATCTCCATAATTAAAAAATATATAACAATTTATTCTATCATAATAAGTCTATATATCAAAAACACAGTACTCTATATCTAATATATTGATTAATGGTACATTCATATTTTAATAGTATCTTAATGATAGTGAAAGATATAAAAAACTAACAACGCGTTGAAGATAATTATATTGATTAACTAAAAACTAATTTTATCTATACAAAGCTATGTATATGTATATGAAGGATATGAAATTACGGAGAATTGCAGAGATATTTGGAGTAAGAGGGAGCCGAGTTGGGGCTCCCTTCCATTTTGTTTAGGAATCATATAACATTCAGTAATTGTATTATCCTTATAATTAGTTAGTTATGAATAGATATCTTAAAATATTTCCGTTTTTATTAACAATACTTTTGAGGTTACCTGCGTTTTATGAACCCCACTGGTATGAAGATACAGGTATGTATTCAGCAATAGGTGTAGCTCTAAATCATGGTGCAGTTTTATATGGTACTGTGTTTGATAATAAAACTCCCTTTATCTATTACCTATATGCTCTATATGAACGTATTCCATTATCTTTGACTTTTGTTTATCAATCAGTGTCTTTAATCCTAGCGCTACTTACTCAATATTTTATTTTTAAAATAGCTCAGCTAAAATTTGGTAATAAAGTAGCAGTCATATCTTCAATACTCTTTGCTTTGCTTGTGGGTAGTATTTTTCTAGAAGGTACGTTAGCTAATGCAGAAAATTATTATATGTTTTTTTCTGTACTATCTATATATATTATTCTCAAAAATGTTCCTGATATAAGTTTTCTAAAATTATATATTGCAGGACTCATTATAGGACTTGGAGTTATGTTTAAGGTGTCAGTTATATTTGATGCTTTTGCTGTTATAGTATATTTCTTTTTTATCTTTGATTTTAAAAAATATTTCAAATCATCCTTCTTTTACACTTTGGGTTTATTTACTCCACTGGTAATTTTCTTAATTTATGAATTCTTTATACATAATCTATCAAACACAATATATGCAATATTTCTATATAATTTAGGTTATGTTGCAAAAGCAAAACCTTTTTTTGGTTTATCAATAGTTGATTTTCAGACAATACTTCTATTTATAATTTTATTTGTATTTTTTGTATTATACAGAAGAAGAAAAATTAAAGGATTCATGTCTAACGACATAAGTCTTTTTATATATTTATGGGTGATTGTTGATTTATATAGTGTATATCTTTCAGGAAGACCTTATTTTCATTACCTCCTTCAAATAGCGTTACCACTTTGTATTTTACTTGCATATTATATATATAGGATATATAAAGATCAGTGGTATAAAAAAATACTTATTGTATTTATTATTAGTATATCCATATATCTTGGAGAGCTATATTTCTTTAAATCAGAATTATCATGGCAAATTTTTCAACAACTTCAATTTAAATATGATTATTATCCAAATTCGTATGCATATATGATCGGTAGAGAGACAAGTGCTCAATATAACTCTATTTTTATATATAATACCAATGTTATATTTGAGAAAACTGAACAAAATGCTAATATAGTATACCAGATTGCAGATACTCTAAATTCACTAAATGTTAAAAATAAGAGGATATTTATAATGGGTAATTTCCCTTGGGATTACTATATGACTAAATCTATTCCCAGTGAAAAGTATGTAGTGGATTTTCAGATAATAGGGAAAAAAAGACAGAATACTGTTATGTCTGAAATACAAAAAAACAAACCATATCTTATACTCTATTACAATGATAGTTATGGGTTTTCTAAATTAACAGATTTTATTAATAAGTATTATAAATTGGCAAAAATTTCTAGTGGGGCTTATTTCTATATAATCAAAAGTTAGATATAAACTTAAGGAATACTTGATGTTGTAGAATTCAGTGTTGGGTATGTTGGCGTAGGAAAATTCACAATTGGTAAATTGTTATTTTTAATATAATCCATAATGAATTGATGTGCAATTGGACCTGTTTGGAATGCACCTACTGCATTTTGGGACATCAAAGAGTCATTTATATTTCCTGCCCATACCCCAACAGTAATTTGAGGTATAAACATATAATCTGTTATATCTCTAGGTCCATTTGATGTTCCATCTTTGGATCCATATGGCCTACCTTGGACTGAATAGTAGTAAGTATATGATCCATACAATGGTTGTTTTAATGCTGTATCACCTAGTACTGCATCCATCTCTGCAACAGCATTAGCATCTAATATTCTATTTTTTGGAGGATTAGCATTGTTAAGTATTGTTTGGTTGTTATATACAATTTTAATAAATGGAGTTGATTGTGCATAATAACCTCCATTATTTAGTGCATTATATGCACCTACCATTCTTACTAGAGGTATCCCTGCAGCACCAAGAACTAGAGGTAATCCAACATATACTTTTGGATTCAATTGTATTCCCTCTTTTAAAAGAGTGTTAAATCCATTCTGGTATCCTATTCTTGCAAGCATTTTTATTGCAGGAATATTGATTGATTGATTTATTGCTCTATCTATAGAAACCCATCCTACTGTGTATCCTTCATAATCTGTTGGACAATAATTTCCATAACATATAGGAGAATCATCAATCATTGTTTGAGGAGAATATCCCATCTCAAATGCTTTGACATAGATTAATGGTTTCATTGCAGATCCTTGTTGTCTTGGTATGTCAGCCATATTAAGATAAGCGCCATAATTTGGGCCTCCAATCATAGCAAGAACGTATCCATTTGTTGGGTTGTCTGCTACCATTGCTGCAGAGTCAGCACCGATTGGTACATCATATTTTTGAAAATCACTAGTGACTATTTGCTGAGCTAATGTATTTAAAGTAGGATTTACGGTAGTGTAAACTTGTAGTCCACCTAAAAGTAGGTATTTTTGATAATTTTGATATAGTTTATGAATAACATATTCTGTAAAATATGGGGTATGCAGAATACTAAAATATGGAGTATTAGTATTTTGATTTGCCAGTGCAATATCACTCTTGGTTATTGCTCCTCCGTTATATAAAAACTGCATAAAATCATTTTTTGCTTTCATGGCTAAAGATAAAACATCAGGATTTGAAGAGTACGTCTGATCG
>JAJZDR010000034.1 GCA_021805885.1 bacterium
TTATATCTATTAATACAACATGGAAAATCTCCACACATTCTTACAATGTCAGCAACACCAATTCCAAGAACATTAGCTTTGGGAATCTATGGAGATTTGGATATTTCTATAATAAATGAAAAACCAAAAGAAAGAATACCAATTAAAACATATATAGTACCGCAAGAAAAAAGAGAAGATGCATATAATTTTATTAAAGAAAGACTAAATAAGAAAGAGAAGACATTTATATTATGTCCACTAATAGAAGAGTCTGATAAAATAGATATAAAAAATGTAGAAAATGAATATAAATTATTAAAGGAGGATATTTTTAAAGAATACAATGTAGGATTAATTCACGGAAAAATGAAAAATAAAGATACAATCATGGAGGATTTTAGAAATAATAAATACGATATATTGGTTACAACACAGGTAATAGAGGTAGGAATTGACATACAATCTGCCACTATAATGGTAATTGAAAATGCAGAAAGATTTGGATTAGCACAATTACATCAAATAAGAGGAAGAGTTGGAAGATCACAAAAACAATCATATTGTTTTCTTTTTACAAATGATATAAATAATGAAAGATTAAGATTTTTTACTAAAAACAATGATGGAATACAGCTTGCAGAATTTGATTTAGAATCAAGAGGACCTGGAGAAGTTTATGGATCAAATCAATCTGGAGCTCCTGATTTAAAAATGGCATCATTACTAGATTCTCAATTAATAAAATTAACAAGAACAGCGAGCATAGATATAATTAAAAATCTTGAACACTATCCAAAGCTACAACATGAGATAAAAATAAGGCAAGATAAAATATTAAATATGAACTAAATATGAAACTAAAAGTAATTTCAGGAGAAAAAAAAGGTTTTATTCTAAAAGTACCAAAAGATACAAGACCTTTATTGTCTAAAGCAAAATCAGCTCTATTTTCTATATTAAAAGAATATATAGAAGGAAGTGTTATTCTAGATCTATATGCAGGATCTGGAGCTTTGGGAATTGAAGCATTATCAAGAGGAGCTAAATATGTAGAATTTGTAGATATATCAAAAAATGCAGTGAATATAATTTCTGAAAATATACGCAAAACAAATTTTCAAGATCAATCTGATGTATATAAAATGCCTGCAGAAATTTACGTAAAAAAAAATAAAAATGTAAAAGATTTTGATATTATATTTATATTCCAACCATATGATAAAACTAACGAAGATATATTAAAAAATGCAAAAAGATTATTAAAAAACAAAGGAATATTAGTATTTGAAACCAAAAAAAATAAAGAGATTAAACACATAAAAGGTTTAAAAATGGTTGATAAAAGAATTTATAATAAAACATCACTCCTATTTTATATTATAGATCACTAAATATAGAAAAGTTTGTATATTTTTCATATATGTCATACCATTCTTTTATGAACACAAGTAAAGTATTAAACATACAAAAATATGAATTACCTCTCATAATACAAGAGGAAAAAATGGGAGGATATACTGCTACCTCAAAAATTTGGAGTGATTGTTTTGCACAAGGTGAAACAATAGAAGAAGCTTTGAATGAAATAACATATGTAGCATCTTCTTTAATAGAGCTTTATCAAGAGGAAAATTTAATAATTCCGTTATCTATCTATAAAAAATACAGTTAAAAAGAAATTCAAAGATTTTATACTAAAATAATTATTACCACAGATTAGATAAGAGTCAGAAATACAAAACTAAATTTTTTTCTAAGGGAATGTAATGGTGAAGAACCTGACATTTCTACACCATCATAATACCATACAACTATGGATAATGAGAAAAAATTACAAATTTTAGCATTTGTGAATAATCAGCTAACTCAATCAGAGATACTGCTTAAAACACTAACAGTTGATGTCAAGTATAAAATAAATATGTGCACAAAATTAGTTAAGATTATTTTTAATATGTAATAACTCATTATCTATGTTTTTATTTGGGTTTTTTTATTCAATGAGAATAGACTAGTACTTGACATAGTGCAGAAGGGGGAGCAGATTTTATTCTTTCTATAAACAAAATTAAAGAGAAGATTGTACTAGAAGTTGGAGCAGGGAAAAAAGGTTTTGAACAAGTGATAGCAACATTACAAAAAGTTGGTGGGAAATATGGACTTCTTGTTTCTCAAACAGATTTATCATTACATGTAAATGAGAATTGCGTTTCAGTACCTATTAAATATTTTCTTCTAATATAAAAGGATAATAAATATCCTCAATAATACACAAATATACTCTTAATTCTATAATAAAAATAGATACTAAATATTAATATGACAAAAGCAATATCCTCTTTATATTATAGATCATTAAATGTATTGCAAAATATAGAGAAAATATATACTATATATAGTAAATATGAGGACAGCAAAGCTTCTTTTAACATTCCTTGTAATAGGTATATTATTCTTATTGTTTAGTAATACATCCTATGCCGCTCCCTCTCCTTTTCTTAATTATCAAGGCAGATTAGAAAACAGTAATGGGGATCTTTTAACTGGTAACTATTATACAGCTTTCTGTATATACAACTCTACTACTGCTACCTCTTGTACTCCTGGATCCACTCCTACAGTTGGCGCAATGACAACAGCAGGTACAACATCAGGAACTTTGAATGGAGCTCTATGGGGAGAAGTACAATACTTCTCTAATACTAATTCTCCTTCTAATGAAGTAGAGAATGGTGTATTTAATGCTCAACTTGGTATTTATTCATCTTTAACTGGGTCTATTTTTGAAAATGGTTCTTCCTTCTATATAGGGATAAATGTATATAATGGAACATCTTGGGATGGACAAATGACTCCATTGCAACCTATTAACCAAGTTGCATACTCTATGGATAGTGCTCTCCTTGCAGGGTTTGGTGCTGCTCAGAGTACTGGTAATAATCAAGTTGTTGTAACCAACTCTTCAGGAGATATTACACTATCTTCTACTAACCCAGAGCTTAATGTAACAGGGGCAAATACACTTACTCTAAATGGAGGTGGTGGTACTGGAAATATTCAATTCTTTAACTCTTCAAACTATATAACATCGACTGGATTAGCTCAATTCAATGGAGGAATAAATACTCCTGGATCTTCTTCAAGTTACATTGGGGTAGGTACTGCAGGATCTGGAGTTACTCAAGGACAGATAAGGTTTGTAAGTAATGGGCCATCTGGAACTGATGGAGCATATATAGAATACTTTCCTCCTGTATCCGGTACAAATATAGCAAGTGAAGTACATATATCAGGATCTAACGCAGGATCTTTGTCAGATCTACAACTGGTAACAAATACTCTGAATATATCAAATTCACCAGGTGGTAATACAATAAGTATAAATGGAACAAATGGTAATATTACAACAGCTGGAAATCTAACAGTTCAAGGAACCTTATCAAATACAATATCAGGTAATACTACTTTAAATAACAATTTAATAGTAAATGGATCAACTACTACTAGTGGTATAACAAACAATGGAGTATTAACAAATAATGGTAATGGAACCTTTAGCGGCACTCTTGCTGTAGGAGGTGGAACTCTAAATCTCAATAACAGCTCATCTAATCTAATAGAAAGTAACACAGATATTACTTTGAATCCTCAAAATACAAATACAGGTAATCTTAATATTAATGCTACTACCTCTCTCCCTACAGCTACATATGATGCTACATCTGTTGTATACAATGGATACGTGTATGAAATCGGGGGATATACTACTGCTATTACTGCTGTAGTAGATTATGCTCCTATCAATAGCTCCGGTACAATAGGCACATGGACTGCTACTACCTTTCTTCCTACAGCCACACAGAATGCTACATCTGTTGTATACAATGGATATGTTTATGAAATCGGAGGATATAGCGGAACTGCTAACTTTTCAACAGTAGATTATGCTCCTATCAATAGTAATGGAACTCTAGGCTCATGGATTGCTACTACCTCTCTTCCTACAGCTATACGTGATGCTACATCTGTTCTATATAATGGATACGTGTATGAAATCGGGGGATATACTACTGCTGCAGTTGCAACAGTAGATTATGCCCCTATCAATAGTAATGGAACCTTGGGCTCATGGATTGCCACTACCTCTCTTCCTAACGCTACATGGGGGGCTACATCTGTTCTATACAATGGATATGTGTATGAAATCGGGAGTGGTGGAGTTTCTGCTAGTGTAGTTTATGCTCCTATCAATAGTAATGGAACCTTGGGCTCATGGAATACTACTACTTCTCTTCCTACAGCTACAGGTAGTACTACATCTGTGGTATATAATGGATATGTGTATGAAATCGGGGGAAATAACGGATCTGCAGTAATCTCAACGGTAGATTATGCTTCTATTAATAGCAATGGTACTCTAGGTTCATGGACTCAAACCACCTCTCTTCCTACAGCTACAGCTTATGCTACATCTGTGATATATAACGGATACGTGTATGAAATCGGGGGATATACTACTGCCGCTACTGCAACAGTAGATTATTTCTCTGTAGTCTCTGGCAATATAAATGTAACAAATAGTATATCTAATACTAATGAAGTTAGTATAAATGGATTTACTGGCAACATTACTACTCAAGGTGCTTTATCTGTACTAAATACAAATAACTCTACCAATACTATTTCAGGCAATACCCTTATATCCTCTGGTGATCTAAATATCTCAGGTCTTCAAACTCCTCAAAATCTTGCAGGCACTGTATCCACTTCTAATGGTCAGTTGAATGGTGGTACCTATTATTATGAGGTTATTGCAAAAAATAATACGCCGGGATCATCTCTTACTTCATTCCCTTCAGAGTATATTAGCATAAGTGTACCAACTGGTTCCAGCAATGAAGTATCTTTAACTTGG